>JBKTKK010000031.1:0-15024 GCA_047242405.1 Lachnospiraceae bacterium
CATTCATATTATTTTTTTGTGATTGTTATACTACTAACTGAACCCCTCCGGTCGGTTCATCACATAATAAGATTTTCGGATTCTTTGCAATCGCACGCGCAATGGCAACTCGCTGTTGCTCCCCACCAGATAATTGAGCGGGGAAATTATTAATTCTTTTCTCTAACCCTACATCCTTTAACACCTGTACAGGGTCCAACGCATTTTTGACAATTTCAGAAGCCAGTTCTACATTCTCTTTTGCGGTTAAATTTTGTACTAGATTGTAAAACTGAAAAACAAATCCCACATCATTCCTTCGGTAAGTCGTTAGTTCTTTTCGGTTATAGTTGGCAATATTTTTTCCGTCTATAATAACCTTTCCTTCATCATTTGTGTCCATTCCACCTAGAATATTTAACATGGTAGATTTGCCGGCTCCCGAAGAACCTAAGATAATCGCTAGTTCACCCTTTTCAATGGAAAAACTAACATCATTATTAGCAACTATTTCGTTGTCTCCCATGCGGTATCTCTTATAACTGTTCACCACTTCGATGTAACTCATATCATCTCTCCTTTATAAACAACATGTTGATTTAATGATGGAATTAGTATAAAATAAATAGAGAGGAGAATCAATAATCAAAATTAGACACTTTGTTGATTTAAGGAGGGAATTATAATTATGGTACAGCAACGAAAAACAGGTACAAAGAAGGTTATTCGGGATAGTTTTGTAAAATTACTTAAGGAAAAAGGAATGGATGGATTAACGGTCAGTGATATAACCCGTGATGCAGGAATTAACCGCGGAACCTTCTATTTGCATTATGTTGATAAATTTGATTTGATCAAGCAATTAGAGAATGAGATGGCAGAAGACTTAACACAAATTCTACTCGTTGATTCTGTAGATCCAGGTGAATTTATCGATTTAATCCCTTATACTGCAATACTAAATTCGCTATATTATGTAAAAAATGAACTAGATTTTATTTATGCCTTAATTCAAACTGGGGCTGATGCCAACTTTATTTCAAATTTCAAAAAGATTTTAGCACAGTTAATTTCAAAAAAAATGGGAAAATCCGATCATCTCATTTTTTCCAAAAAAGGGCTTCCCTATGACTATGCACTTGAAATTATGCTCGGTGGTGTAATATCCGTTATTTTACTTTGGGTGAAGAAAGGTGCTGTGGAACCGCCAGAAGAAATTGCTACCATTATTGATAAGGCAAAACAACTTTCTCCTGTCGAACTACTTTGTTAATTTCATTGGTACATGCCAGTCTTCCTTCGCATGCTTAAAAACCTTACTGACCCGTCCACTCAGTAAGGTTTTTAATTTATTTCTCTTACGCTTCCATTTCGTCACAAGCTTATGATCGATGAATCTAAAGTTAATCCCAAAAAGTATTTGAAATTATTTTGAAATACTTATTGACATCTCACACATTCAGCAATATATTCTAATTAAATATTTTTTAAATTGTTTGGAGGCTATAATTGGCTGTTCATGAAATTTTAGCTGCACTTGCAGACGAAACTAGGAGGAATATTTTACTTATATTAAAAAAAGGAAAAGTTAAACCTATCCATCTTAGATGAAGCAATCATCTGGATTAAGAACCTACAAGGAGGGCGCAATGAGGAAAACTAAAAAAATTATATACTATATCCTTATGTTTCTCCCCTTAATTGTCACAGTGATTGCCTTGGGCTATTTACCCGACCAAATCCCCGCCCATTATGGTTATAACAATGCGGTTACCCGTTGGGGAAGCAAATACGAATCGCTATTATTCCCAGCTATGACCCTTTTCTTTGGCTGGTTTATGCTAGCTATGTCAAAATACTCTGCCAAACAGGAGGTGCATGGAAGAAACAACGAAAAAATCTGTGTTATTACTGGTATTGTATCCCTCCTACTTTTCAATGTCATGACCTACTACTTTCTGTATACCGATTATCAGAAAATAGAAAATCTTTCTTCCGTTCCCCTTGATCTATATCAAGTGCTTTTTGGAGTTTTGGGAATTATAATGATCATTACAGGAAATGTAATGCCAAAATTACGTATGAATTCGCTTATTGGTTTACGAACGAAGTGGAGTATGAAAAACGAAACCACATGGAAGAAAAGCCAGTTTTTTGGTGGAATATCATTTATGGTTGCAGGAATCTTTACCATCATTGTCTGCCTTCTTACGAAAGGCGTAACATGCTTTCTCTGGACAATGGCTATCATGGCAGTCCTTCTAGTCATCGATACTTACTACACCTATAAAATTGCACAGAAATATTAAGTATCATTAACACTTTCCTCCAATGTATTACTTTATTAAGGAAAAAGGGGCAGACTTTTCTGCCCCTTGCATCTGGCCTATGTGTTGTTTTTCTAGAATTGCTTTCTATTAGGCGTTTCATGGCTTCTTAAACCATTACTTATTCCATGGATAATCTGACTCTAACCCCTCTGGAATAACCGTTGTATTTATCTCTCTAAAAACCATTCCCTCGCGGCAATTATCTAAATTTAAGACGTCAACAATCCATTCATCCGCCGATTGTCCTTTTAACGTACAGACATAAATCATTTCTCCGTCCTCTTTATAATATCCAATGCATTCTCCAAGCTGTGATGGTTCAAGGGCACAATATGGTACATATTCCTTATCCTCAAAAGCCAACGATATGTAACTTTCCTTGCTATAACCAACAGTAAACACCTTTGGATTATTAGGAAGGGCCAGCTGTTTTCCACAACTGGTCAAACCTAATACAAATAGGAATAACGCTGCTATTATTTTCGTCTTTCTCATACATTTTTCCTCCTAGTCAATTTATCATTGCAATATTCAATCAGCGATACAAAGCCCTTGTTCTTACATTGCCGTAATAAATGATATCAGAGCATCATACACCAACAGCAGAAAGACAGCAAACCCCATCAGTAACAAAATCACAGTACCCCATTTTTTTCTCTTTGCTGCTCGAAGAACCAAATACATTATTCCTACAAAAAGGAGGAAGATTAACATCATTCAAATTTCTAGAAAACCTATATTCATTATAAATCATCTTTCTTTCTATATTCCAAAATATCCCCTGGCTGACAGTCCAGTGCAGCACACAATTTAGCAAGGGTAGATATTTTCAAAGCCTTTGCCTTTCCATTTTTCAAAACCGATACATTTGCTATTGTTATACCTACTTTTTCAGCTAACTCTGTAACACTCATTTTCCGCTTAGCCAACATGACATCGATGTTAAAAATGATTTCATCTTCCATTGCTGCACCTCCTTATATTGTCCAATCACTTTCTTCTTGTAAGACAGCAGCCTTATTCACCAGATGCGAAAGACCTCCACATATGACACATATGGCAAATCCAGTAAATACTACAAAAAGAACAAGTAGTGCAACTCCTGGATGATTCATATTTAAAAAAAGATATATGATATTCATTACAAACAAAAATACTGCATCCAAGGCTGCTAACATAGAAATCCATTTTAACAACCTTCCATTTTCCAATGTAAATGAATGCTCTGCTCCAATATTCCCAGCAATCTTCCATGCAAATACCATAGCAACATAGCAGGGAATCCCCGTAACCCATAAAAGAATAAGCCACGGATAATAACAATAGGAAAATTCTGGATATGACTGAATAATTTCCTTTCCAAGTGCAGGGAATACCCAAGCATAAATAAACAGGCCACATAAGGCCACTCCGATAATTATTATTCTTAACCATCTTGATAACGAAGTCTGCGTCATAAATATCCCTCCTTATATTTTTTATATCTTAGGTTAGATTATAATCTATACTTTCATAAACGTCAATAAATTTTTATCGTATCTCAATAAATTTTTATTGATATGAATACACTGATAAAAAAATAAAGAGCTTGACACAGATTGCTTAAACCCGCAAAGAGGGCAAGTCCTTTATGCAAAAAATATCCCCGCTAAAGCGGGGCCTGAATAAAAAACTTTTTTCCATCTATTACGGAATCGCTGCCACCCATTTTTTGTTATGGTGTCCAATATGCCTTTTTCATCTGATGCAGCTGGTGTAAATGTTTCGCCCCGTCAGCGCCTAACCGTTCTGATACACCTACGATTAACGCGTCAACCAAGGCTGCTGCTGCTGTCATGGAATGATACTCTTGTTCTGTACCACGATAAGCATACAGGTTCACATTTGCCTGATCTTCCTCTGGTATATGAAGGCGGCTTGTAAAACATAGCGTATGATAGCCGGACTCCTGTGCCTGCTTTAAAATGACACGACCTTCCCATGATATCTTAGAAAAACCAAAAAATATTACTAAATCTCCACCTTTTACCTGGGACAGCCCCTCTAACATTTCAGAGCCACCAGAGAAAAGTAGAGAAACTGGCAGTCCAAGACGCCTTAATCGGAAAAATAGCAACTGTCCCATAGAAGCAGAGGCGCTTTTTGCATGAATCAGAATATGCCTTGCGTTACAAATCTCGGTTATGGCCCGTTCGAATATTGCGGTGTCAAGATGCGCTATTGTTTTTTCCAAGAATTGCTGTTGTTTTTGAAGGTATTGTAATATATGGAACGCATCCCCAGATAACAATGTCCCAATCAGCTTTCCGGCAGGGCCATCCAGGTGATTTTGTTCCATAACCATATGTTTTAACTGTTTAAAATCCTGACATCCCATATGTCTGGCAAAACGAGAGATACTTGCTTCGCAGACTCCCATTCTTTTTGACAGCTGGCCGATGCTCATAAACAGGAATTCTTCTCGATTAACTTCTATATATTCTAAAATGCGCTGCTCCGTAGGAGTCAGTTTATCTGGTTTGTCTGGAAATTGTAGCCCCATTTATATATTCTCCTGTAACAAAGATAAAGATTCGATATGAGCCCTTTCGTTGCCTGCCAGAATATCCACACAGGCATCCAAGGAAAGAGCGGATTCAATAACCTTATGGTTATCCTATTCTTCTCGTATCCATACGTATTATAACTTACCTTCCACATGGACAGCATCCCACGCCGGCCCCTTCCCCATCAGCACGGCAATATAATTACCACCCAAAGCGTGAATTTCTTTCAGAGATCGTTTCAGCAATATGGCTGTTTTGACCTGAAAGGCGGCTTTCTCCGAAATATCAATTTCATAATTGCCATTCAACATTTCTTCGTACAGTTTTTGCGTTTGGTTAATGGTATGAGGAAAACGAGTGCGAATACAACCGTATTGTACCGCCTGATGCGTGTCACTGCCGCCAATTACCGGCTTATTCAGGCGGCACCCAAGTTCGTAAGTCTGCGCTTCTGTCTGTTCTCGATGTTCTGCTACATCTTTGCCATTTAAATCAAAAAAATCAAACCGCTGCAGCTGTTTTTGCGGAAGTTCCGGTATATGTCCACCTTCGCGGAATGGATGGGCCCCTCCTACGATGACTGGATACTGATCAAAGAAATCCATAAGCTGATCAAAGGAAAGGAACTTTCCTCTGGCTTTATAGGGCCCAAGTCGCTGATTCAGTTCCAGAATGGCCTCCAATGGCCCGATGGAAAGAATATGCCCCCCCTCTGCAATGTCTGTTTCCATGCCAGGGAAAATGCGCAGACCATCAAATAGCAGCGTGTCTCCATCCTTTTCAGAATGAGCAGCAATATATCGGTATAACTGGTCAAAACCGAGGGTATTGAAATGCTCTGTCAGACACAAGGCGTCTAATCCCGCTTTCTTCGCTTCCGAAAACAACCAGTGCGTATAGTTTTCTGAAAAAGGTAGTTGCTTTGCCAATTTACCGTGAGTATGAAAATCTAAATACAAGCTCAGATACCTCCTTTATATCAAATGAGAAATTAGAATTGTCAGCATGATCCATAAGAAAGAAACTGCTACAAAGAGCAGGTCATCATAATTTATTTTAAGAGAGGACAGTCTCATCTTGCGAACTTCCTTGCTTACTGCAGCATACCGATACCCTTTAATTTCCAGTGCTTCTACGGTAGTACGGGATCGTTTGGCTGTATTCAGCATGAGTGGATAAAATGCCTGGATGATGATCTTTATCTGATAAATTAAATACTTGATTTTTCCAATGAAGGTATTATGGGCAGGAGGATTCCCCCGTAAACGGTATGAGAGCAATATGTTTTGAAATTCCTCCATCAGCATAGGCAGCATACGATAAGCATACGAGATAGAAAAAGATAACTGTTCTGGACAGCCATACCACATCAAGCCGTTTGACAGCTTATCCGGATCTAATCCCGAAAATACCGTGATGGATGCGAGGGATACCGTTGCTATTTTTAAAGACAGCGTGAAAAGCGGTAAAATAGCAGATGAGTCTCCTCCTAATAATAACGTTGCAATCAGCAGATATCCGGTTTGAGAAAAAACGCCGATTCCAAATAGAAACAAGACTAATCCTGCAACGCGCGCCAATAGCGTAGTAATCATTACTAATATAAAACATCCCATTAAAAATGGGATATCATGCACAAACCAAGGTACTAGTCCAAAAAACAAATACCAGATCAGTAAGATGCGGGGATCTCTCACGGCAATGATAGTATCATCATTTCCGTAAGCATTTTTCAGAACCTGATTTCGCAGAAAGTCCATAGAAAATTTATCCAGAACACTTTCTGATAGTTTATTCAGCATGTTTTTTTACCTCCTGAAATAATTTCAAAAATTCTGATACTGTATAGCAAAGCGCCTGTTGATTCAATTTCTGCCCCATGGAAAAAATTTCTGGAGGGCGAATGCCGACTCTCTGTGCCAAAGCAGGATCACCGAAAATTTCATCCCGTGAACCGTCTGCGGCAACAGAACCTTGGCATAAAACGATAATGCGTTCTGCCCATTCACATACTAGCTGCATGTCATGTGTGGCAATCATAACGGTTTCCGTGATTTCTTTCATTTCACTCAGGGTTCGCATAATTTCCTTGCGGGTAGCAATATCCAGATTTGCCGTTGGTTCATCTAACAATAAGATACCGGGATTTAAAGCAATTCCAATCGCCAGGCTGGCTCTGCGCATTTGTCCGCCAGATAACAGTCTACCATCCCGTTTAGCCAGTTCTGTCAGTCGAAATCGTTTTAAAAGCTCTCTTGTTTTTATTTGCCAGTTCTCCGTATTGCGGACCTGCATCGCATAAGCGATATCCCCCTCAATGGAATCTTTAATAAACATATCCTCTGGATTCTGATATACCAAAGATATTTGGCGTGATAGTTGTTCTGGCTTTACGTCTTTTAATCCTTTGCCGTTTAATTCCACGACTCCGCTATTGGGTTTCAGCAGCCCGATCATCAATTTCATTAAGGTGGATTTTCCAGCCCCATTCGAACCGATTAAAGCAATTTTTTCTCCTTTGTACAAAGACAGATTTAAGTTATCAAATACGATATGCGGTTCACCTTTTACAGAGCGATAAGATACGGTTACATCCCGGAAAGAAGCAACGGTCTCCTTTTTTTTAGGGGGTTCCGATAAAAACGGTACATTTGTGCGAAATACAGGAAGATTAGAAAAGACAGCCTCTCCTTCCGATATGGTTGTAGGAAGGGGCTGCTCTGCTGTAAGGAGTCCTGCTTTTTGTAAAGCGTGGCCTGCTAGTGTGACCTGTGGTGGGAAGATATTACAGGCCTGAAGTTCTTCTACGCGGGATAATGCCTGGTGTGACGAAAGGAACCAGACTTTCTTTCCATCTTTCAGAAGCAGCACATGTTTACAGTAGTCAGCAATATACTCCGTATGGTGTTCAATGACAATGATGGTTTTTCCATGCTTTTCATTCAACTCTTTCAATACTTCATAAATCTGATCCGCGTGTCCAGGATCTAACTGTGCAATGGGTTCGTCAAGAATCAGGATATCTGGTTCTAATGCCACCGCCCCTGCCAAAGCCAGAAGATGGGTCTGGCCTCCGGAGAGCTGCCAGATATATTCATCTTCCCGCCCTTCTAATCCGCAGCGAGACAGGGCTTTCCGGCCCCGCTCCCAGTAATCCTTTTCACCATAATTTAAACAGGCATAAGAGGCGTCGTCTAAAACGGTAGGGCGAACGATCTGATTTTCAAAATCCTGATAAACATACCCTACCTTTTTCGCCAGAGAGCCTACGTCTGTTTCCTGGGTGTCTTGTCCGTCAATCAGTACTCGACCAGAAAGAGATCCTGTGATAAAATGTGGAATCAGTCCGTTTAAAATTTTACAAAGTGTAGATTTTCCACATCCGTTATTTCCTACGATTGCTAGAAAATCTCCCTTCTCAATTTCAAGATCGATATGATCTAAGGTAGGTTTTTCCGCACCCGGATAAGTATAACTCATATTTTCGATTCTAATAATGCTCATACTTATACCTCGTTTACGGTTAGTGTTGATTTTTTGCGCATAAGAATCAGTATTATGATTACAAGAACAGCGGCTACAATCATACCGATAAGAAGCGCGGTTCCACTTTCAGCCCAGTCAGCCTCCCAGCTAATCAGCTCTAATCCGCTTTCAGCCAGTAACTCGGCTCCAATTGCGCAGACAAAACCGATCAAACAGCCCCCTATCATTTTAGGACTGATGTTGCTAAGTCTTGTATCAGCAGTGCGGGGGCTCATACCTAACAAAGGCTCAATCTTTCCGTACAGTTTGGGAACCAGATACAAGGTAGGAAGCAGGCAGAACAGGATGCCGGAAAAAAGCAGGTCATTGAAAAAAGCAAAACCTTCTGTAATATAAACACTTTCAGGCAGACCGGCAACGGCCTCAAAATCAGCAACGGCAAACTGTACTTTACAGATATCTACAATTGTTCCCATCAGAAGCTGTGCACCAGTACCGACGAAAGCGGCGATACCTACCATAGTACGGTTCCTTGGATCACACACCAGACGGCCAGCTATATAAACGCCAATGGTTACCGTGATAAATTTCTCTAATTCGCCCAATCCGCCAAACTGTCCTAACATGATTTCGCTAAATACGAGCTCACCGGTAGCGGCACCTAGAGCTGCCGATATCGGATGAAACAACATGGCCAGAACAAGGGGGATAAACAGAAAATATTCTACTGAAAACTCTACAATACCTACCTGAAACTTGGGAATTAGTTCTGTAAATAGGGTTGCAAGTCCATACAAGGACATAGTTAGTACAAACACCATAAGTTTCTGTGATTGCGTGAACGATTTTCCATTTGCAATTGTCATAGATATTTCTCCTTTCATATCAAATATTTTATTGAATGTCTTTATTTTAGAATAACTGTATAATTACCGCTATCTAGTTTATGAAAAATGAAAGTAAAATTTCAGAAAAGTTAATTAGAAAAATTTTTTTCACATTTCAATGGTGCCTATTCCCGTAGTGAGTATGCCAAACATGACTAAAATGGCGATAAGAATTTATTGTAGCGCTTTTTGATTTATAATTAGAGAGGGGATGGAAATCTTATGTCATCAAAGCGCACAAAAGAAAAATGCACACCACAACTCATTATGGTATGCATGTAAATAAAACACGATCTTGTACTAAATGTTGTTCCTTTAGCCATCTGTGAATCACCCTAAATCATGGGTTAATTCATCTTTTAATCTTCCGAACTCTGGAATAAACTGCGTTCCCAACCTCGACAATTCCCCTAAAACCTTTGTTAAACCCACCTCTGTTTTATACCAGTTTTCTCTTGTAACATCAATTCCAGGTGTATCTACCACCGGTGCAACCATAAATTCTGTTTCTGGAAAATAAAATTGATAAAACATTAAACATCTTCTTGCATGAAACCCTTTGCAACAGATAATTGCTTTTTGCAGATGAATATTTTTCTCATCTAATACCCTTCTGCTAAATCTTGCATTATCTGCTGTACATTGTGATTCATTCTCTAATATAATACTTTTAGAACTCACACCATTTTTCTCTAAAATATCTTTATAAAATTCACACTCTGTCAAATAATTCTTATCATACTTTTCACGTTTTGATTTTACGCCTGCAAAATGTCCTAGCTTAATCGAATATTTGCCCGAAGGTACAACCAAATCAGCGTATCCGTTTTTCCATAATTCTGCTGCTCTTTCCGGCAACTCCGGATAAGACCCTCCCGGCACTAAAATAGCATCTGCTCTTTCTAACTTATCTTCTACAAATACAAAATCGGAAATCTCTGCTATTATTCTCATATTCATCATATAAATCCCTCCTCCTTGATTTTGCTCATTTATACTTTTCAATTTCTAGTAACATATATTTTGCAAAATGTTGGGCCTCCTCTAAGTGAATTATCATTTCTCCGTCCATCTCCTAACCCCGTAACGTGCCTTAATTTAACAATACATCATAAAAGCCAAAACTACTACTTTTATTTTGCGAAGATACAATAAAACGACAATAAATGGGAATTTACGCATGATTCTATTGATATGGATAAGCCGGTTGGCCAAACGAAAAAAAGACAAGGCAATATACCCCTTGTCTTTTGGGAGCAATTTAATTTTGTATTTTAATTTGTTCGCCTTGAATAAGCGGATATCGCTGCAAACAAGTGTCGTCCAGATTTTCTTTGTACATATCTACCGCTGTAATCTGATGATTATCGTAAGTTGTGTAGTAATAAATTCCTTTGGTAGCATTGCAGCAAGCTGTGTAATTTGTGATTTCAAACTTTTCATCACCAACATGGCAGCACCCCCTCTGCTGTTCAACGGAGCCGAGGATATGAAAAAATTGGCTGACACTTTCCTGTTCCGAATCGCCGGAAACCGAATTCATTTTTACAAAAGCAGCCCTAACAAAACGGGATTGGGATGAGAGATCGCCTGGAAGTCCCAGTGCTCCCATACCGCGACTATATGTGTCTAACGTCAACCTATCGGAGAATTGATTATGCGGGGATTTTGGAGACAGATTCATATAATTATTAAGTTGAAATATCTGATTCTCAAAAGGCGGATTATTTGTTAACACCCCCACTGGATTCGGATAGACTTTAACACCCTCTTTGACCGCTTCCACCGTTATTGCTTCCTTACTGTCTGCAATGATCCAATGGAGCTGTGCCAAGGGTAATTTCTCGTTGAAAGGAATATTTACGAGGTTAATTTTTTCCAACAGAATCCTCGCTTCTTTAACAGAATCGCACTGACCAAGAATCCAAGGAATAAATTCAAATGGCGCCACATTGTCTTTCTCTTCTACTCTTTCCTTGTACTCTGCATTTCCTACGAAATTTAAGCCTGCCATTCCAAGCCCTTTTTCATTAATTGCCTCATAATAAAGAGGATAATCCTCCCAAACATAAGCCATACCGATCATGGCATAGTGATTTCTCATTTCCCCCATTTCGCGAAAGTGAAACGGATAACTACGCGGCGTCACCGTAACCTCATCGCCATAGGAAAAATCATAATCTAGCGTTCTGCCAAAATAAAAATCTTTTGTTTTGTATGTTGCTGCTGTACACATAAAATTATCTCCTTTGAAATATAGAAATTAATATCTTTGTTATTATTTCCAATTTATTGTTTTACTTACATATACCCTACTAATTTCCCTTCTTCTTTGGCAACCACTCCATATTTCTTCCAGAGTGAACTTGTTTTATTGTACTGCGCTCTATACACCTCTAAAGCTAAGTATATACTTATTTACATAATGTTTAAACTTTACTTATTTTGCATATCCTGTAATTAAAATAAAAGCCGAATTAAATTATGAGAATACAGCCTCGGACAATCGTCTAGGTTTCCATGCTTTCCCTAGCCGGTTTAATAAAGAAATTGTTACACTATGAAGGAAAATGTATCCATAGATTTCCTTGGCGAAACCTATTGGAATACAATTATTGAAACCTACTCCAATGACTATTTTAAAACTATAACTGATACGAAATACGGGAAAGGTACTTCTGATTATATTGTAAAAGCATTTTTCCACTACACGAAGAATAACTTTCAGAAAATCAAATAGGGCTATTTCGATTTGCACAGCCGACTTATCTTTTCTCTGTCTTAATGGTCTTTACACCAAAAACAAAGTAGATAACATGACATACCCATACAAGGGCAAGAATAATGCTCGGTACAAGAATACCGGAACGCACCATCATAAAGAAGCCAAATCCCATCAGCAGGGTGACGGTGGTCAGTATTGTCAGTTTGGTCTGGAGCAACATACCCTTCTTCTGTACAAAGGATTCCAGATGCTTCTTGTACAGCTTGGTGCTGATAAACCAATCGTGTAGTTTCTTCGAGCTGTTTGCAAAACAGAACACAGTGGCGAGAAAAAACGGCACGGTGGGTATAATTGGCAAGGCGATTCCTATGCAGCCCATCCCCAAACACAAGCATCCGAGAATTAAAAATAGCAGTCTTTTCAGTTTCATTCTCACTCTCCTTACTCACTCTTCCGTGTTCTACCGCGTATACCTTACCCACGATTCCATAATGAATTTTCCATGAGATATGAGCACAACGGTATGACCAATAAAGTGGTTGCAAACCTGCCTTTTTGCTTTCGTTAATCTTTACGATGTTTTTATATCAATCAGTTTTTTTAGCGCCGCAAAGCTCTCGGGACTGACGGCGTGTTCCAAACGGCAGGCATCCTCTTTTGCAATCTTTTCGTCAACGCCAAGCTCCACAAGCAACTGCTGAAAGGTATTGTGTCTCTCATAAGTCTGCTCTGCTATTGTTCTGCCAATCGGTGTTAGATACACGGCGCGTTCTGCATCCATCGTCACATAGCCGTCGTTTTCAAGCGCTTTCAAGGCAACGCAAACAGTGGGACGGGAAACGCCCAACGCTTCTGCAATATGGATGCCGTGTACCTCTTTCAGTTTTGAAAGGATGTATATTGTCTTCAGATAATCCTCCACACTTTGTTTCCGTTTCAATCTCATATCTCCTTTAAGGGGTCTATTTTGTTATACAGGGATTACAAAAGGTTTTCCATCCACCTTCTGTATCTGTAAATCCACATCATACACCTGTTTTACAAGCTCGGTGGTGATAATTTCCTCCGGTAAGCCGTGGGCAATAATTTTACCGTCTTTCATCGCAACAATCTCGTCGCTATAATAAAGGGACTGATTCATATCGTGGAGCACCATAATCACAGTGATGCCATATTCACGGTTGAGCCTTTTGATAAGTCTTAAAATATCGAGCTGATATCGCACGTCAAGGTATGTGGTCGGCTCGTCAAGAAACAGAAGCTTTGTGTCCTGTGCCAATGCCATTGCAATCCACACACGCTGCTTCTGACCACCGGACAACTGCGAAACAGGTTTGTCCTTATGTTTCAAGGTGTTGGTGATTTCCCAATGCCCAGCGCACTTTCTCCTCGTCCTCCTGCGGGTCGGGGGAAAGCCCCATTGTGTGATAAGGTGTTCTACCGTAGGACACTAACTTCCCCACGGACAAATCGGATGGAGCCGTATTGTACTGATGGACAATCGCCACCTGCTTTGCATAATCTTTCAGGCGGGTGTCCGAAATATCACAGCCTTTCAGTGCGATACTGCCGGCATCGGGCTTTAAGTTCTTTGTCATCAGATTGAACAGCGTACTCTTACCGCAGCCATTTGCACCGATGAGGGTGGTAATGGTTTCTTCATGAATGGTCATATTCAGTCCTTTGAGAACCGCTTGCTTTCCATATGCAAAGGAAAGATCTTTAACTTCAAAAATATTAGCTGCCATAATTCTGCTTCGACCTCCTTAACAACAGGATAAAGAACGGACCGCCGACTACCGACATAATGACCGTTGCGTTGATTTCATAGATAGGCTACTGTTCTGCCGACGGTATCTGCAAGCAGGAAGGTAAACGCCCCCAAAAGGATCGTGTAAGGCACAAGCAGTTTATGGTTACTGCCTACAAGTAGCCTTCCGATGTGGGGAACGATAAGACCGAGGAAGCGAATAGGGCCGATGATAGCAGTGGAAATACCTGCAAGCAAAACTGCCACAAGAGAGATAAGGATACGGCTTCTCGTTACATTTACACCGAGGGATCGTGCGGTCTTGTCTTCTAATTGTAACAGGTTACATTGCCCCGTCGCAAAGAAGCTGGCAACAAGACCGATAACCGAGTATAGCAAAAGGGCTTCAAGGTCATCCCAAGTTTTCATAGTAATGTTGGCGTAGACAATGCTGGCTACGCCGGAATAGTTACTGCCTGTGCCGGAGTTAAAGGCGCTCATAAGACCGGTAAACATTGCATTAACCGCTACTCCCACAAGGATAATACGTAAAGGACTAAGTCCTCCCTTATAAGAAAGGCTGTAAACCAAGAAGAATGCAATCATACCGCCGATAAAGGCAAACAGAGGCGTAAAGAAATAAAGTGCCGGGAAGAAAGCGGTAATCAGTACCGCTGTAAGGCTGGCACCAGAGCTGATACCGATAATGCCGGGGTCTGCAAGGGGGTTCTTCATAACCGCCTGCAACAGTACACCCGATACCGCCATTGCCGCACCGCTAGCACGCTATAAAGATACGGGGAATCGCAGGTCGTAGATGGTATAAACATCAGGGTTGTATTCGACAAACAATCCTTTGAACAGCTCCAAGGGCGTGACTTTCAGACTGCCGAGATTGACTGAAATCAGAAAGAGTACAAGCAAGCCCGCTGCTGTGACAACAAAGGAAATGACTTTTTTTCGTGTACGAATCAAAAGAATACCTCCGTTTATGGCATCACCGGAATGACGCACAAGGCGGCACTCCAGCTTTGCGCATTCATTAATTTCCGTAAAGCAGTTCCTGCAGAACACGTAAAGCATCCGGATAACTAAAGTTTGCACTCATATTAAAAAGGCTGGGATCAAGGTCATAGACCTTTCCATTTTGTACTGCTTCAAAGTGCTTCCATATATCGTTGGTTGCAAATTCCTCCTCGAACATGGCAACCACATCATCGGGCAGAGCGTGAGCCGCACGGAGAATGATGTCTGGCTCCTTACGCTTCATATCCTCGGTATTGGCGATAAAAAATTCCTCTCCGTCACCGTCACCATACAC
>JBKTKK010000032.1:0-14842 GCA_047242405.1 Lachnospiraceae bacterium
GATTAAAGTCACCAACTCTTTCAGCATCGCCATGACCGCCGTAGCCTTCTCCTGCTTCACTTAATGAATAGAGTAAAGTACCATCATTATCAATTGTAGCAGATCCAAATATAACTTCCTGGCAACCATCATTATCTACATCCGATGTAGTAAGGGAATGAGCACCTTGGTTATATAAATATTTGCTTTCTTCATCATTGGAATCAATAACCCAACGTTCCGTTAACTTCTTATCAACTACATCATAGGCACATACAACAACGCGGGTATAATATCCTCTAGAGAATATAGCACTTGGATGTTCTCCATCTAGGTAAGCCACACCAGCTAAGAATCGATCCACACGATTTCCATAGGTATCGCCCCAATCTCCAACATTTCCTCTTGCTGGGTTGTAGTCAATCGTATCAAGGGCTTCTCCAGTAAATCCATCAAATAAGGTTAAATATTCTGGTCCGTCAAGAACGTATCCGCTGTCATTTCTATAATCTGCTTTACTATCACCAATGACAGTTCCTTTACCGTCTACGGTACCATCAGCTGTTTTACAGATCATTTCTGATTTTCCATCTCCATCAAAATCAAATACTTGGAATTGGGTATAATGGGCACCAGAGCGGATATTAATTCCTAAATTAATACGGAACAAACGAGTTCCATCTAACTTATAACAATCGATAATGGTAGGTCCTGTAAATCCTGCCTTTGAGTTATCCTGTGAATTGCTTGGATCCCATTTTACATAAAGTTCGTATTCTCCATCTCCATCTGCATCACCAAGACTTGTATCATTGGCATTGTATTGATAAGTTTGCTGTAATTTATCATCATAGTATGGTTCTGGAATGTCTAACGGTACATCCATATATTGATTTTCCCATACGGTTGCTGGATTACAAGCGGTGTAACGTACGCCATTTGTAATAGCTTTTACAGTATATACAGAATCTAATGTACCTTCTCTATCAACATAATTTGTATTCTCTGAACCACTCAAGGTTGCAATTAACTTTCCATCTCTGTACAACTCAAAAGATGTATTGTTTGCATATTCATCGGCACGTAATCTCCAGCTAACAAATACACCATCTTCTTGCATAATGGCAACCAAGCCACGATTTAAATATTCTACCTGAACATTGTATTGTTTATTAATATTTGCTGTTACGACTTCAGAAGCTTCGGAATCCCCTCCTGCGTTCGCTGCCACCACCTTAAAATAACGAGTCATATGGGTTGATTTTTCATAAGTAAAAGTGGTTTCCGTTGTCGTATCTATGAGAGCATACCCTTCAACCCCTTCTAAATCTGTACGATTTCGATCAGACCAATATACGCGATAAAGGGTGGCTCCTTCAACAGGATCCCAGCTAATTGTCGTCGAATCTTCTGTTACCTCTGTTACTTTTACATTTTGAGGCGTTGATGGCGCTTGCATTCCAGCATCTTTCATTACAACTTGAACCTCATTGGAGGCTGCTGATTCTACTCCATCGGCACTGATTCCCTTAACGAAATATGTGTAATCGCCTAACAATTCAACATCCAAATCTACATATTCGAATGCTTTCACATTTCCAAGTTTCTTCGTAACATTTGTCCCATTATCTTTACGGTATATATTATAGGAAACAAGGCCTTTTGCTTGAGCCCAATTTAATGTTACACTTGGTGTTTCAAAATTCACAGTAGCATTTAAATTTTCTGGTGTTGCAACGGTGCTAATTAAAATACCATTAATACGTCCGTCCCCACCAAAAGTTATATTTAATTGACCATCGGAAACTTCCACCCCAGTAAGTGTTAATACACCATATTTTGCCTTTCCTGGATTGATTGATTCCTCTTTCATATTTTCTACTTGTACTTTTGTTGTATTGGCGTTAACAGATCCTACGATGAATTGAATTGCATATACTCCATTTTCAATATCTACAACAAATTCTCGACCGCTTGCAATAGCAAAATCAGAATAAACATCCGATGGGAAATTAAATTCATCGTTATCTCCAACGCTTTCGCTACGTCCATCAATCGCTACACCCGTATCGATAAATCCATACCCTTGTTCCTTGGAATAAAGATAATCCGTTTCGCTTGACCCACCTTTTGCATTAACGGTTACACCATTCCAACCTTCTGCTGTATTCGTTCCCTTTATATTGAAGTCAAACTTATAGGCTTCGCTTTCAGGGGTTTCTTCTATATTACCATCGGTATCCGCTTCCGTTGATTCCTCGGTTGTGGCATCTTCCGTTGATTCCTCACTCTTATCTACATTATAGATAATTATACCATTGATTCTACCATCCCCAGTATTTGGAAACTCAAAGTTCATTTGTCCATCTTCTACTGTTACTGCTTCTGTCCATACATTAAACGCTATTTTTCCTGGATTCATTACTTCGCGTTCAATACCTTCAATATTTACATAGGTTTTGTTGGAATTTTTAGAACCAACAATCATTTCTACTTCATATTCCCCATCTGGTACATCCACAAGAAATTCACTTCCCTTAACAATAGCAAAATCGGTATATACCTCGCTTGGAATCTCTGGATAAGCTTCATTCGCCTGTATATCAAGTTCAACTCTTCCTTCTACTTCCTTCGTAAATCCATATCCCTTTTCAACACTATAGAGTGAATCCACTGCGCCAGTCATACCCTTAGCATTGACCTTTACGCTTTTCCACCCATCTGCAACTAATTCATCGTCAATTCCGAAATCAAATTTTGCGATTTCAGTTCTACTTTCCAATTCTTTTGCAAGACTCGAAAAAGAACGTGTTGGCCCCCCCGTAAAAATTGAGGTGACAGTCATAACACTACCTAGCACTATGGCTGTCGCTCTTCTTTTCCATGTTTTTCTCATAAAATTTCCTCCTACTCTACACATAATTAAGTACTTTTCAAATTAAAGTAGTATAACCTCTTAACTTCTATCAAAATCTCTCCCCTACCACATTATTACTATGGCATGGACAGCCTCATCAATTGGATTAAACTGTATAATTTGAACAAATATGCACTTGTTTTTGTGTATTTGTTGTGTGTTTTCACATCTGTCAGTACTTTAACATATCTTTCCAATTGTGTAAATATTCACTTTTGATACTTGCAATAATTATTGGCAACAGTCCTTGAAACAGAATTATCCATTGGCATTATTTACAGATACAAACTATCATTATATAGACTTTTTGTTCATATACCACAATCATCATTAGATAGCTTATACTAACATATCTCGGTTTTACGTACCAATTATTGTAACAAAAATGAAATACAAAATGTAACAATACAATCGATAATTACCATATCGAAACATTCGGTGGAAATGCACTTGTTTCATGCCTAATATCGAAATATAATCATTTTATTTCTCTACTTCTACATACCAAAAGCAGATGATTATAGCAAAGGGCCTTTAGAATTGAACTATGACAGATCAAAACAGTCTTTCTAAACAAAAAAGCCACCAAATAGTATTCGCTATTTGGTAGCTTTTACCCTCTATAAATCGGATTTCTAATCTTTTATTCTACTTACTTAAGGAAATAAATTCATCAATTAATTGTGCAAATCCTTCTAAACTTGCTCTCCAAAAATCTGGCTTTGTTAAGTCTACTCCAACAATCTTAGCAGCGCCTTCTACAGAAGTCATTGGTGTATTTTTTAACATTTCTCTATATTTCGGAACAAAGGCTTCTCCTTCCTTTTCAAACATTGTATATAACCCCATAGAGAAGAGTGCACCAAACGCATATGGGAAATTATAAAAACTTAAACTTTCTGAATAGTAATGACCTTTACAAGCCCACATATATGGGTGTAGTACGTCATGATCTAAGCCGTCGCCATAAGCTTCTTTTTGTGCTTGAATCATAATCTCCTTTAAATCCTCAGCCATTAAGAAACGATCTTTGCATTGTTCAAATACTTCGCTTTCAAACAAATATCTGGAGTATATATCACAGATTGTTTGTGTTGTATTGGATAATAAATTCTCCAATAAAGCGAGTTTCTCATCTCCTACCGCCTCTGCAATAGCCTTCTTTGTAATATGCGTTTCATTAAACGTAGATGCCGTTTCTGCTACCGGCATAGAATAATCTAAATTTAATGGTAAATTGTTTTCTATTTGCATGCCGTGATATGCGTGGCCGAGTTCATGTGCCAAGGTATCTACCGCATTAAAGGAGCCATCATAGTTCGATAGAATACGGCTTTGTTTAATGGAAGAAAGATTGGAGCAGAAAGCACCTCCCACCTTACCTGCATGTGGGTAAAAATCTATCCAACTTTCATGAAATGCAGTTTCCATCATTTCTGCCATATCAGCAGAGAAAGAACGGAAACTATCTACTAAATAGTCTCTGGCTTCTTCCAATGAGTATTTCTTATCCAAACTGCCAATTGGTGCAAAAAGATCATACCAAGGCAACCCATTTTTATGCCCAAGCATCTGTGCCTTTGCTTTTAAATATTCATGAAATTTAGGCATGTATTCACGCATAGCGGAAAGCATGGCATCTAAAGTTTCTTTTTTCATCGTAGACTGCTCTAAAGTCATCATTAGAGGGGACTCATACCCTCTTACTTCTGCCAACATATTAACCTGGGATTTAATATTATTTAAAGCAAAGGCAATGGAATCTTCAATCTTATTATAACATTCCAATTCTGCCTCGCGGCTTCGAACCGTTGTTTCACTATAAGCAAGTTTTTACAACGGGAAGAGTAATTTTCTCCTTTATAATCAACCGGAACCGTTGATGTAAGGAAATCAAATAACTTTGACCATGCAGCACCGCCAGATAAATTCATTTTTGCTATCATCTCTTCCATTTCTTCACTTAATAAATGGGATGCAGACTTCTTTATATTTAAAAGTATAAATTCGTAAGCTTTTAATTTTTTGTCACTATTGATTAATTCCTCTAAATTTTCAATCGATGCGATATATTGCTTAACTGCAACATCTACTTTGGTAAAATCGGCCACTTTTCTTTCCAAACGCGCCAATACAGCACTTGTTTCACCATCTGTCGTATTGGTTGATTGCTTAAGGGAAGTGAAGGAAAGTAATTTTCCTGCTGTCACCTCATATTTTTCAAGCCCTTCTAAAATGTCTAACAATGCATCTTTTTCTGTCTTTTCCTTCGCAGATGCCAACGCCTGACATATTTCATCTTTTAAAACATCTAACTGTTTCTCATCCTTTTTAAATGCATCAGAATCATAACCAGTGTATAGCGCATCTAATGACCATTCTGTATTCATATCAATATTTCCTCCTACTATTTTACTTACATATTTTCAATATTGTAAAAATATGGCTAAATAACGAAGCTATTGTATCATAAAAAGTCCCTTTCAACAATAATCGTTAAAAAAACTTCTTTTTCTTAAACCAACAAAAACATCCTGTTACGACAATGATACATAAAATAATTACGGCTAAATAACCGTACTTCCATGTTAATTCTGGCATATTCGTGAAATTCATACCATACCATCCGACAATCAAAGTTAACGGAAGAAAAATGGTTGTAATAACAGTGAATATTTTCATAACGTTATTTAAATTATAATCCAATTGTTCCTGGTGCATTTCCCATACCTGCGTTGCTAACTCACGCAACATTTGTACATTTCCAGACAACCTTTCTGCTCGATTCTGAAAAATGTCAAAATAACGAAATACATCATTTTCAAATATCTCGTTTTCATTATCCATTAGTTCTTCACTAATATTAATTAATTGTTCATAGTAGTTGCGTAAAACCAACAATTCTTTTCTAATGTAGGATAAACGGCTATTAAAATTATAACTATTTCCTTCTAGCACCTCTTTTTCGAATCTGCTGATTTTTTTCTCCATTCTTTCTATAATTCGGTTGTCATTATTTATTAGACAATTCAAGAAATAATATACTTGCTTTTCCATTGTTACTGCATTAACTTTTGTTCGTTCTAACATTTTTTTCAAAGTATTTCGCGTACTTCCATCGGTATCAGCAATGTCTATAATCAAAAAAAGATTTTTTCGGATATAAAAACCGATTCTATCTTTTTCTTCCAGCAAATCGCTTTTGTTTATCACATCAATAATTCCAAAACTATATTCATTATAAATATCTACTTTTCCATGGCGGTTTCGCCCTACCTGCTTACACTCTTCAACGGTTACATAGTCAATGCCAAACTCCTCGTACCTTGCCTCTAATTCTTGAAGTGTTATAATTCCAGCATACAATGTCCCTTCTTCGTTTGCATTATAGTGTTCCTCAATCACACTATTTTGTTCAATTTTATAGATCATAGTTACGCTCCTAATACCGCTCTTTCAAAAACTTTGATACATTCGTGTGATCGTAATGGTGCATCTTTTGTTTGAAATCATTAAGCTTTCTTTTTAAATCAACATATTCCTTCTGCTTTAATTTACCAGCTCGATATCCATCTTCCATCAAAACTTCTGATTCCTTACACGCTTTTATCGCTAAGTCTTTATAGTTATTTTCCAAATTTACTTTTATTTCGTTTAACTGTTTTTCTATTCTTTTACATTCGTTAGACTTAAAAATGATCAAACCCGGCCCCTTCCAATTATTGAATATAAGATCCGAATGGAAACAATGCAAGCTTTGCTATTTTAAAACATTGTAGACCAAAAGGAATTCCAATTATCGTTATACAGAATATACAACCAATTATCACTGCCTCCAAAGCTAATGGTATCCCCGTCACAATTAACCAAATTATATTAAATAATAGACTTCCGACTCCCCCACCGTATACGACATCTTTTCCAAAAGGGAAAAAGCAAAGGCCAGCAAATTTAAAACATTGCAATCCAATGGGTATACCAACAATCGTAATACACCATAAACAGCCTGCAAGTAACCAACTCACTCCCATAATCATACCACCAAATAGGAACCAAAGCAAATTACCCAAACATCCCATCTTAGCCTCCTAATTTCCTACATCTCTTTTTCTATGTTATGTATTCGTTATGACCTATTATACAATAATATTACAAATATAACTTTAAATATTTATTACAATCTTTTGGAAAAAGCAGAATGTGTTTCGGAAACACATCCTGCTTTAAATTTACCGATTCAAAATTTCCATGAATTCTTCTCCTGAAATTGTTTCTTTTTCTAGTAGATAGTGAGCTAACTCATGAAGTTTATCCGTATTATCTTTTAATATTGTAATGGCCTTTTCGTGGGCTTGCTTAATTATGGAAAGTACTTCTCCATCTACCTTACTTGCCGTATCAGAAGAACACATGAAAGAAGTATCTCCACCTAAGTATTGATTTGTTACCGTTTCTAGTGCCATCATATCAAAGTCCTTACTCATTCCATAACGCGTTACCATCGCCCTAGCAATTTTTGTCGCCTGTTCAATGTCGTTGGATGCACCAGTTGTAAAGGAACCAAAAATTAGTTCTTCCGCAGCTCGACCACCAGTAAATGTTGCAATTTTATTAAACGCCTCATCTTTCGTGATAAGAACCTTTTCACCTTCATCAATCTGCATGGTATATCCTAGTGCACCGGATGTACGAGGTATAATTGTAATCTTATGAACAGGAGCAGATTCTGTCTGCTTTGCAGCTACAAGTGCATGACCAATTTCATGGTAAGCAATAATCTCTTTTTCTTTCGGGGAAATTACGGCATTTTTCCTCTGATATCCCGCAATTACGACTTCTACACTTTCTTCCAAGTCATTTTGGATAATATATTTTCTTCCAGCTCGAACTGCTCTTAAAGCAGCCTCATTTACAATATTTGCCAATTCTGCCCCACTGGCGCCACTGGTTGCACGCGCAATTTCATTAAAGTCAACCGCTGCATCTAATTTCACTTTTTTCGCATGTACCTTTAAAATTGACTCTCTACCTGCTAAATCGGGTAATTCTACTGGTATACGACGATCAAAACGACCTGGGCGAAGCAAAGCCTTGTCTAATGTTTCTGGCCGGTTTGTTGCTGCTAATATAATTACTCCTTTTGCCCCATCAAAGCCATCCATTTCTGTAAGGAGCTGGTTTAGTGTCTGCTCTCGTTCATCATTGCCGCTAAATCCATTTCCGTCACGTTTCTTACCAATGGTATCAATCTCATCGATAAATACGATACATGGTGCTTTTTCGTTTGCTTGCTTAAATAAATCTCTTACTTTTGCAGCACCCATACCGACAAACATTTCAACAAATTCAGATCCGGAAATTGAAAAGAATGGTACACTTGCTTCCCCGGCTACTGCCTTGGCCAATAACGTTTTACCAGTTCCTGGCGGTCCCACTAACAAAGCACCCTTTGGCATCTTTGCCCCTATCTCCGCATATTTGGATGGATTTTCTAAAAAGTCCACAATCTCTGTCAGTGCTTCTTTTGCTTCATCCTGCCCTGCCACATCTCGAAATGTAATACCATCAATGGCTTGTACATAAACTTTTGCATTACTTTTACCAAAGGTTAGAGCATTTTGTCCGCCCATTCGCTTACTCATCATACGCATCATAAGGTTTCCAATTACAATAAAGAGTAATATTGGAAATACCCATTGACCCATGAGTGTAACTAACCATGGCGTATCTTGCGGAATTTCTTTCGTATAATCAACAATTCCCGCATCTGTAAGCCGATCCACTAATTCGGGATCATCCATAACACCAGTCACATAAATTCTATCCTTTTCCTCCGCTTCATTGGTCGTGAAAGTGATTTGCTTTTCATTAATGTTAACTTTATCCACTTTTCCTTCTTCTACCCATTGTAAAAATGTTCCATAACCAACTCCCTCCACCTTATTTTTCATAAGGAATGGAAATACAAGCCAGTTTAATAACATAACAACAATCATAACAATCATGTAATAATATATAAAAGGTTTTTTACTGTTCTTTTTTTCTTCCATAAAGTTCCTCCTCTTCATCTTATTATTTATACAGGTTTATTTTCATTTTTTTTAGAACCTGTTCAAAACGATTCATTTCCTCTTTCGAAATATCTTGTAACAGCTTTTGGCAAAACGCTTTCTTATTTTTCTCTATTCCATTGACGATTTCATAGGCATTATTCAAGATTTTTAAGTGTACAACCCGCTTATCATCTTGGTCTACTTGTGAAAGCAAAAAACCTTTCTCCGTTAAAGAAGCAACCGCTCTACAAACAAGTGACTTCGATATGCCCATATATTCTGCAATATCTTTCGCTGTATCAAACTTACTCTGATTTGCTAAGAAATAAAGTACATCCATTTCACTTGGGGATAACTTGCAATCCCCTACCGCAGACTCACAAAATTTTCTACGCATCTTTTCAATTTTTATGAGCTCAACCAAATAGGCATCTACCTGAACGGATTGAGAGTCCAACTGTTTATTCATAAACTACTCCTTATTTTATGGAATTATTACTTATCTACGATAATTCCTATCTTCGTTCACTTGTAAACTACGATAATACAATTTAGTTTACAAATCAACCTTTTTTATATAATGTTTAGAAACTTTCTATTCTTTTTATTCTTTCCATTCTTTTTATATTAGTAAAAATAAACGAAATTTTCTTAACGATTTCTAAACACCCTTGTACAAGTTTATCTATTATAATTAAATTTATCAATAGGACTATTGCAAAAAAACTTATGAAACGGAGGACTACATATGGATTTCCTGTTTTCAGGATTACTATCCATTACACCACAGCAAATTGTGATGTATGTTATCGGTTTTACTCTTATTTATCTCGCCATTTGTAAGGATTTTGAACCTTCTTTACTTATGCCCATGGGATTTGGAGCAATACTTGTCAATCTTCCAGATTCTGGAGTACTAAACCAAACGTTACAAGGAATTGGCGATACAAATGGCATTATTGAATGGCTATTTCACACAGGAATTGAAGCCAGCGAAGCACTACCAATTTTATTATTCATAGGTATTGGAGCCATGATCGACTTTGGTCCACTACTCTGTAATCCAAAGATGTTTCTGTTTGGAGCCGCTGCACAATTTGGTATCTTTTTTACCATTTCCCTTGCTGCTTTATTCGGCTTTGATTTGAAAGATGCTGCATCCATTGGTATCATTGGTGCTGCCGATGGTCCAACCTCTATCTTAGTATCACAAATATTAGGATCAAAATACATAGGAGCTATCGCTGTAGCCGCTTATTCGTATATGGCTTTAGTACCAATTGTACAACCAGTAGCAATCCGTCTTGTAACAACAAAAAAGGAAAGACTTATTCGTATGCCTTATAAGCCGGGCTCAGTTTCTAAAAAAACAAAAATTATTTTTCCAATCTTTGTTACAATTATCGCAGGTCTTGTTGCACCAATGTCTGTGTCCTTAGTCGGCTTCCTTATGTTTGGAAACTTGTTAAGAGAATGTGGTGTAACTGACAGTTTGTCCGATACCGCCCAAAACGTTTTAGCAAACTTAGTTACGCTATTACTTGGAATTACCATATCCTTTAGTATGCGCGCAGAATACTTTGTTACTACTGCTACCCTTTTAATCATGGCTTTGGGGTTGGTTGCCTTTGTCTTTGATACAATTGGCGGAGTTGTTTTTGCAAAAGTTTTAAATATGTTTTCAAAAAATAAAATTAATCCAATGATTGGAGCTGCGGGTATTTCTGCCTTTCCAATGTCTGCCCGTGTCATTCAAAAAATGGGATTAAAAGAAGATCCAACCAACCATCTTTTAATGTGCTATTATAATGTCTCTGGACAGATTGGTTCTGTTTTAGCCGGCGGAATCATACTAAACCTACTGTCCCATATACTTTAAGGGAGGGAAAACATGAATGCAAATCTGAAGAACTTCTTAATATCATTAGAAATAATGGGTAAAGGGATGCTTGGAATCTTTGTCGTAATTATTATTATAACACTTTTTGTAATACTTCTTACTAGACTCGATTCAAAAAAGAAACAATAACTACTATGGTCAATATTCAAAATAAGAAAAATAAAAAAACAAGCAAGTACACAATTAATGCACCTGCTTGTTTTTTTATTTTGAGATTCGCTTTTCAAAATGTATCATTTGGTATAAAATGAGTGTAACTAGTAAAATAAGGAAGGAATATGACCATGTTTAGTTTTACCAACGACTATAGTGAAGGCGCTCATCCGAGGATTATCCAAAGGCTTGTCGATACAAATCTCGAGCAAACAGCTGGGTATGGAATGGATAAATATTGCGAAGAGGCCAAGAGCCTAATTTTCAAATATCTCAACACAAAATAGTAAAATCCATTTCCTCGTCGGCGGCACACAAACAAATATGACGGCAATCGCTGCTTTTTTAAGACCCCACCAAGGCATCATTTCAGCACATACCGGTCACATAAATACCCATGAATCTGGAGCAATCGAGGCAACGGGACATAAAGTAATAACCCTTCCAGCAAAGGATGGGAAAATTTCTGCGCAACAAATTGAAGCAAATGTATGTGCTCATCTTTCTGATGATAATTTCGAACATACGGTGCAGCCAAAAATGGTTTACCTATCAAATCCAACGGAAGTAGGTACCATTTACACAAAAGCAGAAATGACCGCTATATCCATTGTGTGCCGAAAATATAATTTAATCTTATATGTTGATGGTGCCCGACTTGGGTGTGCCCTTACCGCCAAAGACAATGACCTTACTTTGGAAGATTTTGCTGCTTTAACAGATGCATTTTACATAGGTGGTACAAAAATGGGGGCCCTCTTTGGTGAGGCATTGGTTATTAACACCCCTTCCCTACAAGAGGATTTTCGCTATATTTTAAAACAAAGGGGTGGAATGTTAGCGAAGGGACGACTTCTTGGCATTCAATTTTACGAGCTTTTTTCCAATTCTCTCTATTTTGACTTGGCAAATCACGCCAATATGGCGGTTCCAGGGGGTAAGGCCCTCGGAATTCCATTTCTCGTAAATTCCACCACTAATCAAGTTTTTCCAATTTTTCCTGATGAAATATTAGAAAAAATGGAAAAAGATTATCATTACAGCTTTTGGGAAAAAACAGATGCAAACCATAGTGCAATCAGACTTTGTACGAGTTTTTCAACGCCAGAAGATAAAATTGATCAATTTTTAAATGATTTAAAAAATTACTATAATTAAGTTTGTACGCCATATCCAACAAGGAAAAGCGGGATCTCTTTGAAGACCCGCTTTTTTCTATGTATACAACCCTTTTCTGGAAACAGCAGCATTGGCGCACACTACCTGCTTACATCGTAACTGCTTGCAAATGTAGCATAATCCCCATATGATTTGGATCAATCCTGGAAGCTTCCTCTAAGTAGGCTATCCCCTTTCTACGATCACCTATTCCAAGTGTTCCAAGGCCTAGCATAAAAAGGCAATGTACCTTATTCTTTTTGTCCAAATCTTCTTCAAAAATTTGCAAATCTGGCAAGGAAACGGCAAAATATTCAATTTTAATCGTATCTTCTATATGTTCTGCCCCATAAGCGATAAGCTTTTCAAAACGTAACTGCGCCTCCTTTTCCTCTTTTAACTTTAATAAAGCTAACCCTTGATAATAAATGGATTCCGGTGGTTGATCATTATAATACATCATACCTGCCGGCTCACTTATTCCATCTGATGCCTTTTTCAAACATTGGAGTGCTTTCTGTTTCTCTTCTAATTGTTCGTAACATAGCCCCATATAGTAATAAATATCATTCTCAGCAGCCCCTGCTAGCTTCCCTTCTCCTAAATTATAAGGATAAGGACCTGCTGCCTCCTCTAATAGAATCAACGCTTCCTGGATCATTCCATTTTTCATCTTATTTTTTGCAATTTCTTTCAAAGCGACTAAATATTGGGTAGAAACTTTTCCTTCTCCTCCCTCCCATGGGTGAAATTTATGGGATTTAATTTTGGATAAGGCTTCCTCATATTTTTGCAGGCTATTTAAAATCGTAATATATTCGATAAATAAATCATCCCGACTCATTGTCTGTGTCATATGCGCTTCTAAAAATTCCAAACGATTCTTTAAGGATACACCGGTTTTCTTATAAAGAAGATCCAGTTCCATAAGAACACGGGCATCGGTTTCATCCAATTGATACGCTTTTTCTAAAGACTGAACTGCTTTTTTTACTTCCCTTGTTTTATTGAAATATGCCTGTGCAAGATTTCTATGTACCGTTGGGAAAGATTCATCCAAACTTCCAGAAAGCTCAAAATATGTAATTGCTTCCCTCGTAATGTTTTTTATCGTACAAAAGATTTCCTAAATAATAGAAAGCCTTTGCCCCTTGCTTACTCGTTTCAACCGCATTTTTTAATACTTGAAAGTCTTCCAAGCGGTGTGGGAAACAATAATCACTTATTGCGTTATTTGCCAAATTTAGAATTCCAATTACCGCATCCTCTTCTCCAACCTTTTTTAGACAATCTGCCATATGATAATATAACATAGGGTATGCTTGATCCGAAGAAGGATATAAGGATATGCAAATTTTTAAAATTTCTATTGCTTCTTTATAAAATCCTGCTTCTTTATAATCAAGTGCAATTTCAATATAAGAATTGTATTGTAAACGCATCTTTCTTATAATCCCATCTTTTTTACAATTCTTTGATTCCAATTCCTTTTCCCAAAAGTATGCTTCCCACATACTTGTAAAATCTAATGGATCAATTCGTCTCGATTCTTTCAATAACGATACTGCCTCTTGTTTCATACCTTTTTGGCGTAGTATTGCAGCTTTTAATCCTCTCGCTTTCATATTGTGGTAATTGCGCACAATAGATTGCGTCACGTGTTCATAAGCCGTATCGTAATCGCCCCACAAACAATCGATGCATGCCAATTGGTAGAATCCACTATCTTTCCATGCAGCATTCCAAGTTGCCTTATAAAAGTTATCATAAGCTTGATTGAACTTTCCTTGCATTCGTTGAGCTAAGCCCAAATAGTAAAATGGCTCACCATCATAGGGGTTTGGATTTTGCTTTGTGGCCCTCTCAACCGCTAAGTTTAGATAGGTTTCCGCCTCTGAATATAGGCATCTAGCAATTAATAGCTTGCCATAAGCTGTATTGATACGAATATCATAAGGATCCCTTTTTAAACCTTCTAAATAATAATCCTCTGGGCTATAGGTTGCATGGCGATATTGTTCAATATGTAAACCATAAAGATACAATTCCTCCACTGTCTGAACTTCTGCTGGAAGCGGTGCAGCTTTTGCCGGTTCTGGTATCTCTATCTTTTTTTCTTCTTCCATTTCATAAGCAATTTGTACCCTTTCATACTTATCTCTTACACTGATTCTATAAGACTTCTGGCTTTCTTCTTCGGTCAACTGGTAGGTAAATACTTTGTACTCTCCCGCATTTAAGGATATCTTTTCTTCCTTTATTTTCCTTCCAGCAGCGGCAAGGGAAAGGGTTGCATCTTCCAACAAACTACTGGCATAAATTCCAACTTCCGCAACCCCTTCTTTTATATCGAAGCTTATAGCACAGTCCTTTGTCGCATTTTTTATCATTCCAATCCCCTTATAGGGCATAAAATATTGTTTGAATGTTTTCTCTTCATAGGGGCCCATCCAGGAGAAATCCGGTTGATTATCCGTAAAACAACCGGTCATAAGTTCTATGTAAGGACCATCTTCATCGGTAAGGTTTCGATCCCATGCCTGACCAAATTCCCCACAGCCCCATGTCCACTGCTTTTTACCTGGAGATATATGATGATCTGCCACATGCAAGATTCCCGCATGTTTGCTGTGATCGTATCCACCTACAAAATTATAATCCGACCGTTCTGCCATGTAGGAG
>JBKTKK010000033.1:0-12301 GCA_047242405.1 Lachnospiraceae bacterium
TCATTTTATAAAGAATTTTCAGGGTTGGTTATACTGTTCAGTTATCAAGGTTCATAGTTGTTTTTTTAAGCTGTCCGCTCATCGGCGAACTTCTATAGGATATCATATCCAAACTTACTTGTCAACAACTTTTTTATTTTTTTATTTCCTTTTTTCAAAGCTTGTCCATTTCATGTGTTAGCCGAAAAAAATAATCATATAGGAAAATTTGAACGGAGAAAGAGGGATTTGAACCCTCGCACCGCTTGCGCGATCTACACCCTTAGCAGGGGCGCCTCTTCAGCCACTTGAGTATTTCTCCTGAATTCTGCGTTTCCAATATGATACGTCTTACCGACGCATAAGGAATTATATATTATATATTTAATATTGTCAACACTTTTTCGAAAAAAAATCAAAAAATTTAAAAACCTTATTTGTGTTCATTTTCCTCAATCACTTTTTGTATTCTTTCTTTTACTATTTTGGCTATTTCAGTTGTTCTCATTTCCTTATACTCCTCATACTTTAACGGCTTTAAAAAATGAATTTGTACCGTTACAGGTTTTATCGAGTTGGTATCAAAGGATTTATAAGAATCAATTAAAGCCACTGGAACAATTGGGCATTGAGCATTTACAGCACTTTTAAAACTACCACCTTTAAAATCTAATAATTGGTTGCCATTTTTAGATCTAGTCCCTTCTGCAAATATAATATAGTTTTTCCCATTCTTAACGTCCTGTGTCATTTGATTAATAACTTTCATAGATGCTCTTATATCTTCACGATCGATTGGTACCCCTCGAAGTAAAAGTCTAACTTGCTTTACTAACAGAACATTGGATACCTCTTTTTTCATAACTACACGAAACTTTTTTGGAGAAGCCTGTAAAAAGGTTAACACATCAAAAAGGCCCTGGTGATTTGGAAAATAAATAAACCCATCATCTGCAGGAACATTTTCTGCTCCATATACTTCTAAGTTAACTCTGCCTGCTTTATTGGCCCTTGTTGTCATTACCTTAAGCAAATGAAAGCAAGAATCTTCAGAATATTTCTTTAAATGTTTGCTATACCACCAAACTTTAAAGAAATAATAAGGAGCAACATAAAATAATTGTAGTATCATAAATAGAATACGTTTCATTGTTTTAATCACCTATCCTTACTTTTATTTCATATACTCTAGTATAGCACTCTCATATAGATTATTTCCTTTATAATCAATTACGACAATAACAGGAAAATCCTTCACCTCTAAACGACGAATTGCCTCTGTGCCAAGATCTTCATAAGCCACTAGTTCTGAGCGAATAATACACTTTGATAGTAAAGCACCCGCCCCACCGACAGCAGCAAAGTATACCGCATTATTTCGTGTTATCCCATCAATAACAGCCTGTGATCTTCTCCCCTTTCCAATCATACCTGTCATACCCATATCAAGAAGCTGAGGTGTGTATTTATCCATTCTACTAGCTGTTGTAGGGCCAGCAGAACCAATTGGCAGACCATCTCTTGCAGGTGAAGGTCCCATATAATAAATGATATTATTATTTATATCAAAGGGCAGTACTGCTCCACTTTTAATTGCCTCATCCATTCTCTTATGAGCAGCGTCGCGGGCTGTATAGATAATTCCTGTAATATACACAATATCTCCTGCCTTTAATGTTTTGGTTATATCCTGTGTCAATGGAGTTGTAATATGCTTTTCCATATGTCTTTCCTACCTTTCATCTTTATATAACTCTTGTTATATGTCTATTTACATGACAACATATATTAACCGCAACAGGTAATCCTGCAATATGCGTTGGGTAAGTTTCAATATTTACCGCAAGTGCAGTATTATATCCGCCAAGCCCACCTGGGCCAATTCCTAATTGATTAATTTTATCTAGCATTTCTCTTTCAAGCTCTTTCACGTATGAAATCTCAGAATCTTTTTCCAAATTTCTTGTTAAAGCCTTTTTTGCTAGCAACGCGCATTTTTCAAATGTTCCACCTATTCCCACACCAACTACCATAGGAGGACATGCATTTGGACCAGCATCTTTTACCGCTGTTAAAATTGCTTCCTTTACACCCTCAATTCCATCTGCTGGCTTTAACATAAAAATCCTGCTCATATTTTCACTACCAAATCCTTTTGGGGCAACCGTTATTTCAACCTTATTTCCTGCTACAATCTCATAATGGATAATTGCTGGTGTATTATCTTTTGTATTTTCTCGATAAATTGGATCTTTTACTACAGATTTTCTAAGATACCCTTCTTTGTACCCCTGCCTTACTCCCTCATTTATTGCATCCGTTAAAATGCCATCCTTTATATGTACTTCCTGACCAACTTTTATAAATATAACTGCCATACCCGTATCTTGGCAAATGGGGATTCTATCATTTTTAGCAATAACTAAATTTTCTTCCAGCTGCTCTAGTATTTTTTTTCCTAATTTCGATTTCTCAGAGATTTTTGCTTCTTGTAATACTTGGTTCATATCATCAGATAATACATGATTTGCTTCAATACACATCTCACGAATATTATTTATTATTGACTCACAACTGATTTCTCTCATTTTATTTTCTCTCTTTCTCTAAGATTTCTATCTTGTCTTATCATATTCTATTATAACTTAAGAATCAAGAAATAATTACCCTAAAACTTTTTATTTAAAAAATAAGCAACCTTCCTATCAAATTAGATAGAATAGTTGCCTATTTTTCATAATATTTTTTATTCTTCTGTATCTAAAATACTACTTGTTTCTTCCGTAAATTTATCCTCATCTGTTAATTCTTCTTCATTCTCTTCTTCAATCTCTGTTTCTTCTTCGCTTTCTCGAACTTTTGCTATACTAGCCACACGTATATCAGTAGATGCATTAATGTTCATTACCTTTACACCCGAGGTATTTCTGCCTAAAACTGAGATATCAGAAACTTTAATTCTGATAATAACACCTTCTGTAGTAATAATCATTATCTCTTGGTGCTGTTGAACTGCTTTTACTCCAACTATATTTCCAGTCTTATCATTTATACGGTAGCATTTTACACCTTTGCCACCTCGATTTTGACATCCAAATTCATCAAGAGACGTACGCTTTCCATATCCCAGTTCTGATACTGTAAGAAGCGTATCTCCCTGTGTATTCATTTGCATTCCGACAACTTCATCTTCTCCATCTAGGTTCATACCGCGAACACCCATAGAGGTTCTTCCAGTAGGTCTAACATCGGTTTCTTTAAAGCGAATACATTGTCCTAATTTCGTAACCAAGAAAATATCTTTTGTGTTATCCGTTACTTTAACTTCGATTAACTCATCATCTTCTCGTAAATTAATAGCCTGAAGACCTGTCTTTCTTATATTAGCATATTCATTCATCGGGGTTTTCTTAACCATCCCCTTCTTTGTTGCCATAAATAGATATTCGTCTTCTTCATATTCTTCTTTTGTAATAATAGCGGTAACCTTTTCATCCGGTAAGAGCTGGATTAAATTAACAATTGCCGTGCCCCTAGCCGTTCTACTTGCCTCAGGGATTTCATATGTTTTTAAACGATAAACACGTCCTAAGTTCGTGAAGAACATGATATAGTGGTGGGTTGTAGTCATTAAAAGATCCTCTATATAATCTTCATCAATGGTCTGCATACCCTTTATTCCTTTACCGCCACGATTTTGCGACTTAAAATTATCGACAGACATACGCTTAATATAGCCCAGTTTAGTCATCGTAATAACCGTATTTTCCCTTGCAATTAAGTCTTCCGCTGAGAAATCTTCATCGTCGAAACCAATAGCGGTTCTACGGTCATCGCCATATTTTGCTGCAATAATCATAATTTCTTCTCGAATAACCATAAGGAGTTTCTTTTCATCTGCTAAAATTGCTTTTAACTCAGCAATTTTTTCTTGAAGTTCTCTATATTCGTTTTCAAGCTTTTCTCTCTCTAATCCCGTCAGTGCACGTAGACGCATATCAACAATGGCCTGTGACTGTGTGTCAGAAAAAGCAAATCGTTCCATTAAACGTGCTTTTGCCACCTGTACACTGGATGAGCCTCTAATAATTTGAATTACTTCGTCAATATTATCTAGTGCGATTAATAATCCTTCTAAAATATGTGCACGTTCTTCGGCCTTATTTAAATCATACTTTGTACGTCTTGTTACTACATCCTCTTGGTGCTTTAAGTAGTATCTAAGCATATCAAGTAAGTTCATTACCCTTGGTTCATTATTCACCAATGATAACATATTAACACCAAAAGAATCTTGTAACTGCGTATGTTTCATTAACTGGTTTAAGACAATGTTAGGATTTACATCTCTACGTAATTCAACGCATACACGCATCCCCTCACGGCTAGACTCATCTCTTATATCTGTAATACCATCTACCCTTTTATCCTTTACAAGCTCAGCAATTTTTTCAACTAGTCTTGCTTTGTTAACCATATAAGGTAGTTCTGTTACAACAATTCGATGTTTTCCGTTTTGCATCGGCTCAATATTTGTTACCGCCCTTACTTTTATCTTTCCGCGGCCTGTTCTATAAGCCTGTTCAATACCCCTTTTTCCTAATATCGTTGCACCAGTTGGAAAGTCCGGGCCTTTTATAATATCTAAAACTTCCTCGATATCGGTCTCTCTATTTTCTAATACTTTATTATCTATAATCTTAACGACAGCGTTAATCGTTTCTCTCAAGTTGTGTGGCGGAATATTGGTTGCCATACCTACCGCAATTCCAGTTGCTCCATTAACCAAAAGGTTTGGATATCTAGATGGTAAAACGACTGGCTCTTTCTCTGTTTCATCGAAGTTAGGTATAAAATCAACCGTATCTTTATTAATATCGGCTAACATCTCCATCGAAATTTTACTTAAACGGGCCTCTGTATAGCGCATCGCCGCCGCACCGTCACCATCTACTGATCCAAAATTTCCGTGTCCATCCACAAGTGGATACCTTGTTGACCAATCCTGAGCCAAGTTTACTAAAGCACCATAAATAGAACTATCGCCATGAGGGTGATATTTACCCATTGTATCCCCAACAATACGGGCACACTTTCTATGTGGTTTATCAGGTCCGTTATTTAACTCTATCATGGAATATAAGACTCTTCGTTGCACTGGCTTTAGACCATCTCTTACATCCGGGAGTGCACGTGATGCGATTACACTCATCGCATAATCAATGTAAGAATCTTCCATGGTCTTTTTTAAGTCAATATCGTGAACCTTATCAAAGATTTTGTCATCCATGTAACTAATCCTCCAAAATTTAATTTTTATTCACTATCCAAAAGTCATAAATGCAAAATATTAAATATCTAAATTTCTTACATACTTTGCATTTGTTTCAATAAACTCTCTTCTCGGTTCTACTTTATCACCCATTAATGTTGTAAATGTCAGATCAATTTCTGATGAGTCTTCTTCATCCATAGTTACGCGAAGAAGTACACGGCTCTCTGGATTCATGGTAGTTTCCCAAAGCTGATCTGCATCCATTTCTCCTAGCCCCTTATAACGTTGAATCTTATTATTACCATCACGACCTACTTCTGTCAAAATTGTGTTTAATTCCTCATCGCTATATGCATACCAAACTTTACGGTTCTTTTCAACTTTGTACAACGGTGGCTGTGCAAGATAACATAACCTTGCTTAATTAACTCCGGCATAAATCGGTATAAAAATGTCAATAATAAAGTACTAATGTGAGCACCATCTACATCGGCATCTGTCATGATAATGATTTTGTGATAACGTAACTTGGAAATATCAAAATCATCGTGAATTCCAGCTCCAAAAGCAGTTATCATTGCTTTGATTTCTGCATTTGAATATATCTTATCTAACCTTGCTTTCAATTTTAGAATTTTTCCTCTTAAAGGTAGAATCGCTTGTGTAGGTCTAGAGCGGGCTGTTGCTGATCCTCCCGCAGAATCACCCTCAACAATGTAAATTTCACAATTTTCGGATTTTTATCGGTACAGTCTGCCAACTTTCCCGGCAGAGCCATGCCGTCTAAAGCAGATTTTCTTCTCGTTAAATCACGTGCTTTTCTCGCTGCAGCTCTAGCCCTCTGTGCTAAAATTGATTTTTCACATATGATTTTAGCAATACTAGGGTTCTGCTCAAGAAAATAAGTTAACTGTTCGCTTACAATAGTATCAACAGCACCTCTTGCCTCACTATTTCCAAGCTTTTGCTTTGTCTGTCCCTCAAACTGTGGATCTTCAATCTTGACACTAACGATTGCAGTAAGTCCTTCACGAATATCTTCGCCCGATAAATTTTCCTCATTATCTTTTAGAAGTTTATTTCTTCTAGCGTAATCATTAAATGTTTTTGTTATTGCATTCTTAAATCCTGCTAAGTGCGTTCCACCTTCTGGAGTATTAATGTTATTAACAAAACTGTATGCACTCTCCGTATAAGAGTCATTATGCTGCATAGCCACTTCTACATATACGTTGTCTTTCGTACCTTCACAATAAATAACCTGATTGTATAAAGTATCCTTACTCTTATTTAAATAAGCGACAAATTCCTTTATTCCACCTTCATAGTGAAATACTCTTTCTACTCTTTCTTCGCCTCTTTCATCTTTTAATACAATTTTTAAATTCTTAGTTAAAAATGCCATCTCTCTAAGGCGAGTTTGTAAAATATCGTACTTGAAAACTGTTTCCTCAAAAATAGTATTGTCCGGCAAAAAGGTTACTTGTGTCCCATGCTTTTCAAAATCACATGTTCCCACAACTTTAAGAGGATACATGACATGTCCTCTTTCATATCTTTGCTTATAAATTTTTCCTTCGTTAAATATGACTACCTCTAAATATTCGGATAATGCGTTTACAACAGAAGCACCGACACCATGTAAGCCTCCAGAAACCTTATATCCTCCGCCACCGAATTTTCCACCTGCATGAAGGATTGTAAACACGACTTCAACGGCAGGTATGCCAGCCTTTGGGTGGATACCAATCGGAATACCTCTTCCGTTATCTATTACTGTAAGAGAATTGTCCTCATTGATACTTACTTCTATCGTATCACATACTCCGGCCAATGCTTCATCTACTGCATTGTCTACTATCTCATATACTAAGTGATGAAGTCCACGTTCAGATGTGCTTCCAATATACATCCCCGGACGTTTCCTAACAGCCTCCAATCCCTCTAATATTTGAATCTGACTTGCACCATATTCGTTGCTCATACGTGCCCTCCTGTTTTTGTTTCTAATTTTCCTTTGTAACTGTACCGCTTACAACATTGAAAATTTTGTCAATATGAAATCTATGATTTACGAAGTCATCCAGACCGGTACAAGTAATCATAGTCTGAATCCCATCGATACTATCCAAAAGCTGTGTCTGTCTGCTAGAATCTAATTCACTAAGTACATCATCCAAAAGAAGGATAGGTGAATCTTTTACTTGTAATTTTACCAATTCAATTTCTGCCATCTTTAAAGATAGAGCCGCAGTTCTTTGTTGTCCCTGTGATCCATATTTTCGGATATCAATTCCATTTACGACAAAACTAATATCATCTCTATGAGGTCCAATAAGCGTCATTTTCTGCCTGATATCTCGTTCTCTTCCACGTAATAAAGACTCAGAAAAATCATCAGCAGCTATATTTGGTTCGTAACAAATATTTATTTTTTCTTTTCCGCCTGACAATTTTGAATGGATATTTTCTATGATGCTATTTAGCCTCTGTATGAATTGTTCCCTAATTTTTATAATTTCAACACCATATTTTACCAATAATTCATCCCAAATTGAAAGTGTATCCATTTGTTCCGGTTTGTAAGACACTTCTTTTAACAAAGCATTTCGTTGTGACAATACTTTATTGTAATTCACTATATGATTTACATAAAGTTTGTCTAATTGACATAACTCCAAATCAATAAATCGACGTCTCTCCGATGGTCCATTTTTTATAATCTGTAAATCTTCCGGCGAAAAGAAAACCACATTTATAATACCAAATAATTCGCTCGCTTTTCTGAGTGGAATACTATTTACTGCAATTCCCTTACTACGATTTTTCCTTAAATGCATATCAATTCGATCTTCTCGTCCGTCTTTACTTAGAATAATCTTTAAATGGGATTCATCTCTCCCAAACCGGATAATATCTTTGTCTTTGCTACCACGATGAGATTTATTTGTACAACAAAGATAAACAGCTTCTAAAATATTGGTTTTCCCTTGTGCGTTATCTCCGTAAAATATATTAATTCCTTTATCAAAGGTGAGATCTAATTTTTCATAATTGCGATAATCACTTAATTCCAATGATTTAATTATCATAATCGATTACCACTATTTCGATATATTAATTGTCTCACCCTCAAAGGTAACAATATCCCCAGCGTAAAGTTTCTTTCCTCTTTGGTATTCTACTTGACCATTTACTCTCACCATTCCATCTAATATTACTTCCTTTGCCTCCACTCCGGAACCAACAAGATTGGCAGCCTTTAAAGCCTGCCCTAATTTAATAAAATCTTCTCTTAATACAATATTTTGCATAATATATACTCCTTCTCTTATCCGTGTGAACGGCATTAATAAATTAGACAGTAAAGTTTACCGGTAAAATTAGATAAATATAACTTTCCTTTTCATCTTTTATAAAACATGGTGCCTTAGGATTAATCATATAGATTGTTATCACTTCGTCATCGATAACACGTAGCGCATCGATTAAAAATTTAGGGTTAAATCCGATTAAAATATCTTTTCCTGTTTTTTCTATGCTAATTTCTTCTTTTAGTGAACCGATGCTAGATACTAATTTAACCTCCATTTGATTGTCAGTGATTCCCATAATAATTGGTTTCTTATCGCTTTCTTTCACTAATAACGTTGCACGGTCAATACAATCTAAAAATTCTCTTTTATTTATTTTTAAACAAGTACCATAATCCCCGTTAAGCATCTGATCAATTTTAAAATACTCTCCTTCAATTAGTCGAGATACCACTACAGTTTGATCAAATTCAAATATTATATGGTTGTTTGTAAAAAACATTGTAACATCTTTATCAGCATCACCAGGTAAAATTTTGCTTACATCGTTTAATGTCTTACCTGGAATAACTACCTTCATTGGTTCATAACTTTCTTTTAATTCTACTTTTCTTATTGAAATACGATGTCCGTCTAAAGACACAATTCGTAAATCATTACCATTAATTTCAATTAGCTCGCCTGACATCATTTTATTATTTTCATTATCCGCAATTGAAAAAATAGTCTGGCGAATAATTTCTTTTAATGTGAATTGTGATAAAACAACTTTACTTGTTTTTTCAATATCCGGTAAATAAGCGAAATCATCTCCAGATTTACCTGGAATCGAAAACTTTGCTTTTTCACATACGATTGTTGTATTGAAATTTTCATCTGTTTCAATGATTACATCACTGTCTGGTAATTTACGAACGATTTCTGAGAAAATTTTAGCATCTAATGCGACTCTTCCCTCTTTTTCAATTGATCCACCTATTGTAGTTTCAATTCCTAGTTCCATATCATTGGCTGTCATTTTTATATTCCCTTGTAAGCTATCAATTAATATGCACTGAAGAATAGGCATTGTTGTTTTTGATGGAACTGCTTTAGATACAGTACTTACTCCTGATTGTAAGCAGCTCTTTGCACATATTATTTTCATATTGTGTATTTCTCCTTTCACGCAAAATTGCATGTATATATATATAGTATTTTTTCGTAGTAATAATAATAGGCGTTGTAGATATGTGAATAACCCTCAGAAACCTATATAACTAAAGGGTTCGAGCTTAATAAGAAGTCAGTGAAAATCTTTCTTAAGCGTTCGGAAAACTTGTCCTTTATACACAATGGCAAAAAATCAATGAAGCTGTTAAAAATGCTTTTACACAGCCTTTAAACAGCCTATACACAGTTAATAAACAATGCTATAAACATTCTTAAGGGAGGCTTATCCACAACCATAACAATCGTTCTTAAGACGAATACAGTGCCAGCCTCAAAATGGCATGGCACTAGGTATTTAACTTCTATATAGTTTGTTAACTTGGGTTGATCTTCTTTTTTAGGATATCAATGGTTGAGGCTAATGTTTCATTATGGATTAATTCATGTGATATTTTGTCACAGCCGTGCAAAATTGTTGTATGATCCCGTTTTCCTAATGCCTTTCCAATAAGCTGTAAGGATGTATCAGTCATTTCACGACATAAATACATTGCAATTTGGCGTGGATAAACGATTTCTTTATTTCTTTTTTGTGAAGCTATATCAACTGGTTTAAAGCCAAAATGCTCAGCCACAACCTCAATGATAAGATCGACGGTTACCTCTCTAACCGCATTTGGCGTAATTAAATCCTTGAGAGCCCCTTCCGCAATTTCAAGTGTAATATCGGTATTATAAAGTTTAGAATAAGCAGTAATCTTTGTAAGAGCACCTTCTAACTCACGGATGTTTGATTTAATATTAGCAGCGATATACTTAATTATTTCATTATCAATATTATAGCCTTCTAACTCTTCTTTTTTTCTTAGTATCGCCATACGGGTTTCATAATCCGGTGCAGAAATATCAACAGGAAGTCCCATTTCAAAGCGAGAACGTAGTCTTTCTTCTAATGTTTCAAATGCTTTTGGTGGTTTATCCGAGGATATAACAATCTGCTTATTATTTTCATGCAAGAAGTTAAAGGTATGGAAGAATTCCTCCTGTGTACTTTCTTTACCTATAATAAACTGAATATCATCGACAAGTAAAACATCAATATTTCGATACTTTTCTCGAAACTCAAAGGTTGAGGTATTGTTTTTATTACGAATTGCATCAATTAATTCATTGGTAAACTTCTCGCTCGTAACATATAATACACGGGCTGCCGGGTTATTCTTTAATATAAAATGTGCGATCGAATGCATTAAATGCGTCTTACCCAATCCAACACCACCGTAGATAAAAAGCGGATTATATCGTTCAGCGGGAGATTCCGCAACAGCAAGGGAAGCGGCATGAGCAAACTTATTATTCGCACCTACGACGAAGGTTTCAAAGGTATAGCGTGGATTTAAGTTAGCATTCATGGATGCCAATGAATAGGAATCCTTATTTGAATAAGAAGGAGTTGCGTTGGTAGTAGCTTCTTCCTTTTTCTTATCTTCTGGTAAAATAAATTCAACTTTACAGTGAAACCCAGTAATTTCTTCTATCATAACCTGAAGCAGTCGCTGGTATTTTTTTGTGAGGTAATCAAGGACAAAACGGTCACTTCCGTCGGTTATAACAACGCGTACGACATCGCCATCTACAGATGAAATTTCCAGCGGTTTAATCCATGTATTAAAAGATACGATTGTTATGTCGTATTCCTCTTTTAAACTTTCTTTGATTAATTCCCATTTTTCCTTTAATACATTAATCATCATGTGTCTCCTAATCCTGTATTTCATTCTGGTCGGAAGACACCAGAGCCTGCACGAATGGACCTAGTTCCCCCTTATACAAAAAGCCATATAATACTATCATATAACAAATATTTTTTTTTTTCAATGGAAAAAATATAAAGAGAAGGTTTTGAAACAATGGGGTGATGTTTCTTATTATACACATAAATCTTCTTTAAAATGTTCTTAAGATGTTAAAATGTTGATTTGTGGATAATATGCCTTGTGAGAAACGTGGAAATAAAAAAAGGTTTACAAAAAGTATACTTTAGGAATATACTCTTAAATAAATATCCAAAGATTGTGCACACAGTTTGTCTACAAAATCCACTGAGATTTTTTCCTTGTAAAAACAAGAAAAATATTAACAGAATGGTATAAAAAAAACTGAGCAATTCACACTTATCAACAACTTATCCACAAAATGTGGATAAGTTTATGTAAACAGTAGGAAAAACACAAGAAAAGTAGATATCTCAGTGTATAACTTCAGGTTGTTGGGAAGAATTAACATGATTCAAATAATGTGGAAGAATGTTGGAGTGGAGAATGTTCCCTTTTCATCTAATGTTAAATTATGAAAATTATAAATTTATACTTGACGAATAAAGGGCTTTTCAATATAATTGATACGATGTCTTAATTTTAGAATTGTATAAGTATGTTCTGATTGAGCCGGGTAGAAATGAATAAGGAGGTGTTTCGTCTATGAAAATGACATTTCAGCCAAAAAAGAGACAGAGAGCAAAAGTTCATGGATTTAGATCCAGAATGAGTACAGCTAGCGGAAGAAAAGTGTTAGCTGCTAG
>JBKTKK010000033.1:12311-14743 GCA_047242405.1 Lachnospiraceae bacterium
GGCGGGAATTATATGAAGAATATTGATTCTTTGAAGAGAAATAGTGAATTTCAGCGCGTATATAATAAAAAGAAATCGTATGCTAATAAATATTTAGTTATGTATGTTGCTAAAAATGACTTGGAAAAAACAAGAATTGGGATTTCAGTTAGTAAAAAAGTAGGGAATAGTGTAATAAGACATCGGGTGACTAGATTGATCCGAGAAAGTTACCGGTTAAATAAGGACATACTTAAACCAGGATTAGACATAATTGTAGTTGCCAGACCGCTGGCAAGGGAACAGGGATTTGTAGAAATTCAAAATGCATTTATACATTTGGGAAAAATGCATGGTATTATGAGAGAATCGATGTGATTATATTTTGAAAGTGATGTTGATTGGATTAATTCGGTTTTACAGAAAATATTTATCGCCTTTGAAAGTAAGAACTCACTGTATTTATACACCTACCTGTTCGCAGTACGCAATAGAGGCTCTTGAGAAGTATGGTGCTTTAAAGGGGACGTGGCTTACTGCAAAAAGGATCCTAAGGTGTAATCCATTTGCAAAAGGTGGGTATGACCCTGTCCCGTAAAGTTAAGGAGGTAAAGGTCGTTGGACTTATTAGCGTTAACGAAGAGTAATACTTTCATTATTGGACCTGTAGCTACGTTGCTTGGTTATATAATGGAGGGGATATTTGAATTTTGTAACTGGTTTGGTGTAGCCAATATCGGTTTAAGTATTATCTTATTCACAATTATTGTAAAGCTTGTAATGCTTCCAATGGCAATTAAGCAACAAAAGTTTTCTAAGCTTAATTCGGTTATGTCACCGGAACTACAGGCAATTAGTAAAAAGTATAAAGGTAAGACGGATCAAGAATCCATGATCCGACAAAATGAAGAAACGAAAGCAGTATATGAAAAGTATGGCACTAGTCCAACAGGCGGTTGCCTACAATTATTGATCCAAATGCCTATTTTATTTGCGCTATACCGTGTAATTTACAATATACCTGCTTACGTATCATCTGTTAAAAATATATATGATAACATAGTTAATGTTTTAATACAAATCCCTAATTACGCAACCAACCAGGGATTTATAGATTTAGCATCAACTAAGGCAATAAAGGCTGCCGATCTTGGCAATGAATTACGTCTTGTAGATTTGATGTATACATTTAATGGTTCTGACTGGGACAAGTTTGGTAGTTTATTTAATAATACTGCATTAACAGAAGCTATTTCTGAGAATTTACCAGTAATTAACCACATGAACTTGTTCTTAGGAATTGACTTAGCATCTCCACCGACTGCGCAATTATGGCCAGCAGTGTTAATCCCAATTTTGGCTGGTTTAACTCAATGGTTAAGTACAAAATTAATGTCGACAGGACAAACAACAACAGACCCAGATGCCCCAGGTGCCAATATGATGAAATCAATGAATACGGTCATGCCTTTAATGTCAGTATTCTTCTGTTTTACATTTGCATCAGGTATTGGATTATATTGGGTTGCTTCTAGTGTGTGCCAAATTGTGATACAATTATTCGTTAACAAATACATGGATAGAGTAGATGTCAATGATCTTATACAAAAGAACTTAGATAAAGTTAATAAAAAGAGGGCTAAGCAGGGATTGCCACCAAAGAGTATTACAAAAAATGCTGTTGCTAATGTTAAGAACATTAAGGTTGATCCTGAAGAGGAAGATAAAAAGGCACAAGAGCGGGAAGAACGGATTAAAAAGGCTACAGAGTATTATAAGAAAACGTCTAGCCAAGGAAAATCAGGTAGTCTTGCCGACAGAGCTTCTATGGTCCAAAAGTATAATGATAAGCACAAAAAATAGGAAGTGTTTGGTGGCGATAAGGGGGTTATCGAATGGCTGAATATATAAGTGTTACGGCAAAAACAGTTGATGAAGCCGTGACGAAAGCTTTGATTAAGTTAGGGATTACGAGTGATAAATTAGAATATGAAGTTGTTGAAAAAGGTGCATCCGGGCTTCTTGGCTTTTTTGGAAGCAAACCCGCTATCATAAAAGCCCGTAAAAAGAATGATGTTATCGATGATGGACGAGAGTTTCTTGAAAAAGTATTTCTTTCTATGGGAATGAACGTTACAATTGATATCAATTACAATGAGTCCGATAAATCAGTTGATGTAAATTTAAGTGGAGACGAAATGGGTGTTTTGATTGGAAAAAGAGGTCAAACACTAGATTCACTCCAACATCTATTGAGTCTTGTAATAAATAAAAATAGCGAAGATTATATTCGTGTGAAGTTAGATACAGAGAATTATAGGGAACGCAGAAAAGAAACATTAGAAGTGCTTGCAAAAAATATAGCATATAAGGTTAAACGGACAAAAAAAAGTGTTTCTTTAGAACCTATGAATCCTTATGAAAGAAGAATTATCCATTCAGCTCTTCAAAAT
>JBKTKK010000034.1:0-14653 GCA_047242405.1 Lachnospiraceae bacterium
GCCAATGATCGCTATGCCGTTCCATCCAAGCAATACATATTCCATTGAGGAGTTAAATGCGAATCTAGATGATATTTTAGCAGAGGTTGAAAAGAAAGCCCTTATTAGCCTGGATAATAAGATACCCTTTACTTTAAGAGATAAGGTACACAATGGAAAATTATACGTGGAGCAGGGAATAATAGCAGGCTGTGCAGGTGGTGGGTTTGAAAACATTTGTGATGCAGCAGATATATTAGATGGAAAGAGTATTGGAGCCGATGAATTTTCCCTGAGCGTATATCCTGCTTCCCAACCAATTTTTATGGAACTAGTGAAAAATGGAAGAATAGCAAAGTTAATGGAAACTGGTGCGACTATCCGCACTGCTTTTTGTGGACCGTGCTTTGGAGCTGGCGATGTACCAGCAAATCGAGGTTTAAGTATTCGACATTCCACACGTAACTTCCCAAATCGCGAGGGATCGAAAATTACAGATGGACAAATCGCGTCAGTGGCACTTATGGATGCCCGTTCTATTGCAGCGACTGCGGCTAATAAAGGTTATTTAACACCAGCAACTGATATTGATGTTAATTATACAAAGCCAAAATATTTCTTTGATAAAACTATTTATGAAAATCGTGTGTATAATGGGGTTGGAAAAGCAGATCCAACGGCTGATCTTAAATTTGGACCCAATATTGTAGATTGGCCTAAAATGGTGGCATTAACAGATGATGTGTTATTAAGAGTTGTATCGGTAATTCACGATCCAGTAACAACAACAGATGAATTAATTCCTTCTGGAGAAACGTCATCTTACCGTTCGAATCCATTAAAACTGGCTGAATTCACACTTTCTAGAAAGGATCCATCTTATGTAGGCAAGGCAAAGGAAATTTCTGCCGTAGAGGAAATACGCAGAACAAATTCTTGCCCGATGGTAGAAAATGAAGCTGTTGGCAATGCATTCCGTAAGATTAAAGAATATTATCCAGACTTAAAGGCACGACAAACGGGCATAGGAAGTACCATTTATGCTGTGAAACCAGGTGATGGATCTGCACGTGAACAAGCAGCATCATGTCAGAAGGTTTTAGGAGGATGGGCCAATATTGCCAAAGAATATGCGACAAAACGTTATCGTTCTAATTTAATAAACTGGGGTATGTTACCATTTATTTATGAAAATGACCAACTGCCTTTTCATAACGATGACTTTATCTTTATACCAGGAATACGTAAGGCAATTATTGACAAGCAAACAGTCATTACGGCTTATGTCGTTAGAGATACGTTAGAAGCGTTTGAACTCAAATTAGGTGATTTAACGGATGATGAGAGAAAGATTATTCTGGCAGGATGTCTCATGAATTATTATAAAGAGTCCTAAATAAAGGACCCAAAACCAAGTAACCCCTTCCTATACCATTACGTAAGGAAGGGGCATTTGTTTTAATAAGTGACTCGGGTAAGGGATACATTGTTTAACAATAGGGAAGGGGATTTTCATGAATAAATATAAGGCTATGCTGTCTGAATTAGATTGTTATCTTTTTGGATTGGGAAGACATTATGAAATTTATGAAAAATTAGGTGCCCATCCAACAAAGGTAAATGGGATTAATGGTGTATATTTTTCGGTATGGGCGCCGAATGCACAGGCGGTATATGTGATTGGTGACTTCAATCATTGGGGATGTGACTCCAATCCAATGAAGTTAATTGAGGGTTGTGGAATATGGGAGCTGTTTGTACCCGAAGCAAAAATAGGCCAAATGTATAAGTTCGCAATATACACCTGGGATGATCGTATTTTATTTAAATCAGATCCTTATGCAAATGAATCAGAGATGCGTCCAGGCACTGCATCCGTTATTACAAAACTTAGTTTTAATTGGACAGATGAAAAGTGGATTAAGAAGCGTATTCATCGGGCAGACAGGGAAGTACCCATATCCATATACGAAGTTCACCTAGGTTCTTGGAAACGTAATAATAGCAGTGGCGAGCAAGTTTTTTATACTTATAGAGAATTAGCAGATAGTTTAAGCGCTTATGTAAAAGAAATGGGATACACCCATATTGAACTTATGGGTATTGCAGAATATCCCTATGATGGTTCATGGGGCTACCAGGTCACTGGTTATTACGCACCAACTGCTCGCTATGGAACGCCATCGGATTTTATGTACTTTATTAATAAAATGCATATGGAAGGGGTTGGAGTTATTCTAGATTGGGTACCTGCGCATTTTCCAAAAGACTCTCACGGATTATTTGAATTTGACGGGGAACCTCTTTACGAGTATTCGGATCCATTAAAAGGCGAACATCCGCAATGGGGCACGAAAATATTTGATTTCGGTAGAAATCAAGTAATGAACTTTCTAATTGCAAACGCATTATTTTGGGTAGAAAGATACCATCTCGATGGATTGAGGGTTGATGCAGTTGCTTCAATGATATATTTAGACTACGGTAAGTCCTATGGTCAATGGACGCCCAATGAAGTCGGTGGACATGAAAATAAAGAAGCAGTAGAATTGTTATTACATTTAAACAGTATTATGACAAAACGAAATCCTGGTGTACTCATGATAGCTGAGGAGTCCACTACTTGGCCCAAGGTCACAAATAGGGTAGAAGATGGTGGCTTAGGTTTTACTTATAAGTGGAACATGGGATGGATGCATGACTTTATTGAGTATTTAAAACTCGATCCGGCCAATCGTAAAATTCATCATAATAAACTGACCTTTAGTTTGACATATGCGTTTAGTGAAAAATACATGCTTGTTTTATCTCATGACGAAAGTTGTACATTTAAAAGGCTCTATGCTTACAAAATTGCCAGGAAGTATCGACGATAAGTTTAAAACATTAAAAGTAGCCTATGCTTTTATGTTTGGACATCCGGGAAAAAAACTGATATTTATGGGGCAGGAGTTTGGTCAGTGGTCGGAATGGAATGAAGATAGCCAATTGGAATGGAAGTTACTAGAGCTAAAAAGTCATTTCAAGTTAAAACAGTATGTAGCAGATCTTTTACACATATATAAAAAATACTCCGCCTTTTATGAGTTAGATCAAAATTGGGAAGGATTTTGCTGGGTTAATTGTGATGATAAGGAGCATAGCGTTTTTACTTTTATTAGACGAAATAAAAAAAGGAAGAATAGTTTATTATTTATATGTAACTTTTCACCAGCAGAGCAGTTAAATTATCAAGTAGGAGTACCGAGCATGGGAAAATATGAACTTATTTTAGATTCCGAAAATGGGTTTTATAAGAAGGGAAAGGAGAGAATCATCGTTTCTTCCGTCGATGTTTCCAGTGATAATATGAGTTACTCCTTAAGTTTGCAATTATCCGGGTATGGAGTACAAATATATAAGTTTAATGAATCCTAATCATTTATGTTTTGGGCTTCTAATTTATAACTATTCATCGAACAGTTATAAGCTGGAAGCCCTTTATTTATGCAGAGACAAGGAGGCAAACAGACATGTTTGCATGTATTGGCGACTGCCCGCGGGGGAGAATGGTTCGTGGATTGCTGCGAGGTAGTGTACTTCTGTTATGTAAGAATATCAAGTGGGATATTAAGTAGTAGAATAAGAGAATCGAGTTAAAGTTGGTTTACCGCTCTAAGATTATAAATCTTTGCCTGCCCTAATAAGTATTCATACTGCTTTTGGACTGCATTTAAATGATAGATTGTATAATCAATCATTTCGGGTTCGACTACATTAGAAAGTTTATCGTATGCTGCTTCTAATTCCATTTGCGCTTGTCTTATCTCATCCAATAATCTCTGATTCTCCTGAACATGGCTGGGCATTCGTGTATGTTCCAGGGGGACAACACTTGTGGCTTGTCTTTCCGTTGCAGATGTTTTTGCTTTGAAAAGAAATATTTTTTTCATTATTTACCTCCAGTTTCTTTTATCTGGTCCGATAATTGCAAGTAACTATTATCATTATATTAATCAAATGAGAGAAATATTACTGTTTTTTAATATTAAAGTGTACTTTATTAAAACAAGGCTAGGTCTAGGTTATTCGTTGTATATAAAATCATATACACTACTTCATGTTCATGTTATACTATATAATTACAAATGGTGAATTATATTGGAGGTAACATATGTTAAGTAAAGCATTTCATGCATCAAGGCGAAACTTATATCATGATATATTAGAACCTGGACAGATGGGGATTTTGGTTTCAGGAGAAGAAAAACGAAAAGCAGGAGACGAAAATTATCCTTTTTCCGTCTATCGCAATTTTTATTATATTACGGGATTTGAAAGACCTGGTACAATCTACATAGCCTATCGAGTAGAAAATGAGGTAAGAGAGATACTATTTATTGAAAGACCAGAGCCGATTCGTGAGAGGTTTGAGGGAAAGATGCCACGTCCAGAAGAGGTTATAGAAGAATTTGGAATTATGACAGTCCGTTACGTAGATGAATTAGAAAAAAGTATTAGTAGCATTATGACTGGAATGATATTGATACAGTTTGGATTGATCAGGAAAACAAAGATTTTAATGATTGCGTGGATTGTTACCAATTACTAATTAATAAATTATGTCGCTGTTATCCATGGCTAAAAGTAAAAAACAGTTATGATGCGTTCAGCAAAATGAGGAAAATAAAAGAGAGAGAAGAAATTGAAAAGCACAAAAAAGCCTGTCGTGTAACGAGCGAGGGTGTAAGGTTTATGATGAAACATATAAAGCCAGGTGTATCAGAAGGGCAGTTGAAGGCATATTTTGATTTCGTTTTAAAGTCAAAGGGGTGTGATCATGCGTTTGAAACAATTGCGGCATCTGGAAAAAATGCATGTGTTTTACACTATAATGCAAACAATGCAATTACGAAAGATGGAGATTTGATTTTGTTTGACCTTGGTGCGAGCAGTGGTTACTATTGTGCTGATGTATCACGTACCTATCCGGTGAACGGTAAATTTACGGATAGACAAAGACAATTATATGAAATTGTGTTAAAAGGGTTAGATGCTGCGCTTGCATTAGCAAAGCCAGGGCAAAATAAAGATGAATTACAAAAGGTGAGTAGAGATGTTATGGCAAAAGAACTGATTCGTATTGGAATGATAGAAAAGCCAGAGGAAATAAGCAAGTACTACTTACACGGTTCAGGCCATTTTATTGGTTTATATACCCATGATGTGGGAGAGGATTCTCAAAATTGTCTCGTAGAAAATATGATGTTTACGTTGGAGCCAGGGCTATATTTTCCAGAAGAAAATATAGGAATTCGAATCGAGGATACGTTGCTCGTAACAAAGGATGGCTGTGAAGTCTTAACTGCAGATATACCAAAGACGATTGAAGAAATTGAAGCTTTTATGGAGGCATAAGGTGGATCAGTTTATTATGTACATAATGTCGTTTGGTGTAATTATAGGTGGTATAGATCGAATATTTGGAAATAAGAGAGGGTATGGAAAGAAGCTAGAGGAAGGTTTTTTGTTTCTCGGGCCGACAGCCTTATCTATGGTAGGTATCATATGCCTAACCCCAATAATATCTTCAACGTTAGGAAAAGTTATCGTACCTTTATATGAGTTAATGGGAGTCGATCCTGCGATGTTTGGAGGTATACTAGCTATTGATATGGGCGGATATCAACTTGCAATGGAACTAGCCCAGAATTCGCAAATTGGACAATACGCTGGTACTGTCGTAGCTGCTATATTTGGGTGTACCCTTGTATTTACGATACCATTTGGTATGGGGGTAATAGAGAAAAAAGATCATCCATATTTTGCCAAAGGGATTATGGTTGGATTCGTTACTATGCCAGTAGGCCTTGTGGTAGGTGGCATAGTTTCTGGTTTGTCACTACGAACGGTAATACATCAAAATATTCCAGTTTTTATTCTGGCAGTTTTTTTGCTTTTCGGTTTGTGGAGGATTCCAGCGATTATGGTAAAAGGATTTATTATATTTGCAGGTGGAATTCAAGTTATTATAACGATAGGACTCGTATTAGGTGGAGTAAGTTATATGACAGGGCGAACAATTCTTCCTGGGTTAGTACCAATTGAAGATGCATTAGCCATTGTTTCATCAATCGGTATTGTTATGTTGGGCAGTTTACCGACTACAGAGTTATTGCAGCGGATTATGAAAAAACCTTTTACTTACATAGGGAATAAATGTAGAATTAACGACGTAAGTATTGCTGGATTATTAGTTTCTCTTGTTACCATTATACCGGTATTATCAATGTTAAAGAATATGGATAACAGAGGAAAGGTAATAAATGTTGCTTATATGGTAAGCGCTTGTAGTATGCTTGCCGCCCATCTTGGCTTTACAATTAGTACTGAACCTCAATTATTAAGTGCAGTATTCGTGTCGAAGCTTTGCGGAGCTGTTGTCGCTGTATTGACGGCTTTATTCGTTACAAGAAGTGATAGAGCTGAAAAGGAAAGGAGAATTATATGAATAAACAATTTTTGCATGAATTATTAAGCACCGATTCCGTATCTGGTCATGAGATTGGAATTCAAAAAAAAGTAATTAATTATATGACAAAGTTTGTAGATGAAATCCGTACAGATTATACAGGAAATGTAATTAGTGTTGTTAATCCAGATAGCCCCGTACGAATTCTATTATCTGGACATATTGATGAAATAGGTTTGATGGTAACCCACATTCAGGACAATGGAATGCTTAAGGTGGCTTCGGTTGGTGGAATAAAGGTACGTGAATATCCTGGTCATAAAGTCCGTGTATGTACGGAAAAGGGGTATGTATACGGAATGGTAGTCACGAATTCCTCTATCTACAAAGATGCTGATTTGAAAGTATCTGGATTGATCATTGATATTGGCGCGGATAGTAAAGAGGAGGCAGCAAAGTATGTTCGAATTGGAGATACCGTTATTTTTGATACCGATTATAGAGAACTTGTAGACGATAAAATATGTGCTAGAGCAATAGATGATCGAGCTGGAGCATTTATTATTTTAGAAGCAACCAAAAGGGCAAAAGAGAGAGGATGCGGAAATGGAATCTATTGTGTAACATCGGTAGGAGAAGAAACTACAATGCGTGGAGCTTCCTGGGCGGCAGAGGGGGTAGAACCAACTATGGGTATAGCGGTTGATGTAACGTATGCCACTGATTACGAAGGAACGAACGTTGCAGATACCGGTGACGTAAGACTGGGAGCCGGACCGGTTTTATGTAATAGTACAATTATTAGTAAAAAAATAAATGATTTATTAAAGGAAGCTGCAAAAAGAGCAGATATTCCCTATCAGGTAGAGGCCGCAGTTGGTAGGACGGGTACCGATATTGATAAAATTCATTTTGCAGGAAAAGGCGTGCCTACTAGTTTAGTATCATTACCACTAAGGTATATGCATTCTCCAGCTGAAATGGGAAGTTACAAAGACATCGAGGCATGTATTAATCTTCTTACTGAGTTTCTATTATTGGTTAACGATAATACCGACTTAGATCCATTTCATGTATAATGATAGTTGTATAATACGAAAAAGCTCCACCTCCTTTTCGTTAAAGTTATTTAACAAAAGAGAGATGGAGTTTTTAAGTTTGTTATATAGTTGATAGCTTAGTTTTCTTGCCAAGAAAATTGAGCATTATAGAGCTGCTCGTAATATCCTTTTTTATCAATTAATTCTTGATGGGTTCCGATTTCTTCTATGCTTCCTTCTTTTAATACCATTATCATATCGGCATTTTTGATGGTAGATAAACGGTGGGCAATGACAAAACTTGTTCTACCTTCCATAACCTTATGCATTGCGTTTTGAAGTATTTTTTCTAACCTTGTATCTACCGAAGAAGTCGCTTCATCTAAAATTAGTATTTTCGGATCTTTTAAAATTGCTCTGGCAATCGTTAGAAGTTGTTTCTCACCAAGTGAGATATTATTTCCTTCTTCATTAATTTTCATATCGTAGCCACCTGGTAATTCCATGGTGATGTACATTCGTAATTTTGCGGCATCAATAACTTGGTCTTTACGTGCATTTCGTTTACCATAGCGGATATTTTCAAATATCGTTCCAAAGAAAAGCCAGGTATCTTGTAAAACCATTCCAAATAAGGAACGTAAATCTTCTCGTTTCATATCTTTAATATCAACACCATCGATAAGAATACGTCCTTCTTTTACATCATAAAATCGTAGAAGTAGGTTTATAATTGTTGTTTTACCGGCTCCTGTTGGTCCTACAATTGCGACCATTTGTCCAGGCTCTACGGTAATATTTAAATTTTTAATTATTGTTTTATCCGTATAGCCAAAAGAAACATTTTCAAAAGTAACTTTACCTTTCACATCTTTAATCTGTTTAGGCTCTACGGTATCCGGTATTTCTTCTTCTGCATCTAATATTTCAAAGATACGTTTTAAGGCTGCAAATGCAGACTGTATTTGAGTGGATAGCTGTGAAACTTGTGAAAGCGGATCATTAATCTGCCAGATATAGCGGATGAATGCTTGGAGCCCACCAACTGTCATTCCGCCACTAATCACAAAGAAACAACCGCATACACCTGCCGCGCCAATGCTAAGATAAGTAACCAAGGAAATAAGTGGGCTCATTAAGGAAGACATAAATTGTGCTTTAAAGGCATGCCTTTGTAGTTTCGTATTAATAGTTTCAAATTGTTGAATGGATTCCTGTTGTCTTCCATAAAGAATAAGTTCATTATATCCACTGTATAATTCTGTGATTGCTCCATTTAGATCACCGAGGGAATCCTGCTGTGCTTTAAAATGTCCTTGGCTATGTTTTACTACACATCTGCTTATAAATATACTAAGAGGTATAATTAAGAGTGCAAGACAAGCTAAGACAGGCTTAATAGAGTACATCATAATTAAAGCTAGAAGTATTGTTAGTATACCACGTATTACTTCTGTAAAGCTTTGTTGTAGCGCATTTGATACGGTCTCTACGTCATTTGTTACACGACTTAAAGTATCACCAAAACTGTGGGTATCAAAATATTTTACGGGTAAACGTCTAATTTTATCTTGTACTGCATTTCGGACATCATGCATCGTATTTTGAATCGAATCAGTTAAAAAGAAACTACCAAATATTTGTGATGTTGTTTTAATGATATATACAATAAAAAGTAAAATAAGTATGCGGATTACAATATTAAATTGAACCCCTGCGCCTTCTACATTTGCAAGCATTTCAGCGGCATCGTTGGCCAATTGTGTAGTAATCATACCTTCTATGGATGGCGCAGCAGTCATTGCTGCAACACTTATTACTATCATAATAATAGCACTAAAAAATTTCCACTTATATGGTCGGATAAAGGGTTTTAGCTTATTCACTAGTTCAAAAAAATTCTTAAATTTATTACGCACGTGCCAATTCCTCCTCACTTAACTGAGATGCAGCTATTTCATGGTAAATAGGACAAGTTTTTAGCAATTCCTTGTGAGTTCCCACTCCTATAACGCAACCTTCGTTTAACACAATTATTTTATCGGCATCCATGATGCTGGAAACTCGTTGTGCTACAATAAATACAATGGAATCCAGTGTCTCTTTTTTTAGAGCTTTTCTAATGGTTGCATCTGTTTTAAAATCAAGGGCTGAAAAAGAATCATCAAAAATATATACATTAGGTTTTCGAACTAGAGCACGTGCAATTGATAAGCGCTGTCTTTGACCACCAGATACATTAGTTGCATTCTCCGTAATTAGTTCGTCAAAACCGCCTTTTTCCATAATAAAATCATAGGCCTGGGCAGTTTTTGTTGCATGGATAATTTCATCCATCGTTGCATCTTTTTTCCAAGCTGAATATTTTGCGCTATAGTGCCTTGAAAAAGCATTGCTTTCTGTGGATAAAGCCGATTCTATTTCGTAATTGTTTTAAATCATATTCTTTATGTCACTACCATTTATTTTAATAATGCCTGAACTGACATCATAAGCACGCGGTATTAAATTTATTAGGGTACTTTTACCAGAACCCGTGCTACCAATAAAAGCAATGGTTTCTCCTTTTTTCGCCGTAAAAGAAATATCTTTTAAAACTGCTTCTTCGCCATCTGGGTAGGCAAAGTCAACATGATCGAAACAAATCTCTTCTATTTGTTTTGTAAACGGTTTTCCTTTGTAATCCGAATCTATCAACGGAGTGGTGTGCAAAATCTCCGTTATACGTTTTGCACTTACACTCGCTTTTGGATACATCATAAACACCATACAGAATAACATAATAGAAAACATTACATGGAATAAGTAATCCATAAAAGATACTAATTCACCGATTTGGAGGCTATTTTGTCCAATCATAATACTGGATATCCAATATATAGCCATACCAGCAAGGTTCATAAGTAAGAAAAATATCGGTTGTGTAATTGACATAAGTTTAAACAATCGTTTTGAATAACTAATATAGGAAATATTGGCCTCATCGAATCGTTTCTTTTCATATGAATCATTGGTGAATGCTCGAATAACACGAATGCCACTTAAATTTTCTCTTGAAATTCGGTTAATCCATTCTAACGATGACTGTTGTCCTTCACTAAGTGGTTCTGAGTATTTTGCAACAAGAATTACTCCTACAATTATGAGGGGAATCGTACTCAAAATTATAAAGGAAAGTCTTGTTGATGCTTTTAAAACAAGTATTATACTTCCAACCATCATAACCGGGGTTAATAGGGCAGTACGAAGTAGAATATTAATAAACATTTGTAGCTGAAAAGCATCATTATTCGTTCGGGTAATTAAAGATGAAGTTCCAAACATAGTATATTCACTGTGGGAAAATGTTTGAGTTTTCTTAAATATATCGTTTCGAATATCTCTGGATATAGACGTAGATAGCCAGGCACAGCAGTAACCTAACAATATCGTTCCGGCCACACCCAATAGGGAAATAATAACGATGACTCCACCCATTTTCCAGATATAAGAGGTGTCTGCAGTAGATACCCCCTTATCAATCATCTTTGCTATAATAGTAGGAATACCCAGTTCTACTAGTGCAAATCCAAAGACAGAAAATACATTTAGTATAAACATCTTTTTGTACCTTTTTAGATAACTTAATATTAATCGCATTTTTTCACTCCTTAACTTGACAAGTTGCCATGATTTTATTAGCATAGACTATAAAGTTACCTTATAGTCAAGAGGAGATTTAAAAATGCAAGAAAAATATTTTACTACTGGTGAATTTGCAAAGTTATGCAATGTAGAAAAACATGTACTGTTTCATTATGACCAAATAGGCTTATTTCGTCCTGCCATAGTAAAAGAAAATGGATATCGTTTCTATTCCAGCTATCAGTATGATACATTTGCTGTTATCCGAGCGCTTCAAAGTATTGGTATGTCTTTAAAGGACATTAAAGTCTATTTAGAAAAAAGAGAACCGGAACTATTTTTGAATTTAATGGAAGAGAAGATTACAGATGTGGAAAATGAGATTCATAGATTAGAAGGAATTAAAAAGATAATTTGTAAGTTAAAAGAGTATACAACAGAAGCGTTGGATAGCACGGAGCAAATTAGTTTAGTAAAACTCCCTCCCTTAGGTTTACTTTCATCCGAAAATATGGAAAATACAACAAATGATAATATTACACTGTTTATGGATGCTTATATGCGGTTTTGCGGTTCTCACCATGCAGTATCGCCTGAATTTGTTGGTAATATTATCCGAGTTGAAAATCTAAAAAGAAAAGATTATTTAAATTATTCTTATTTATATATTCCAATTGACACGGAAAATACAAAAAGTGATATTGTTAGAGGGGAAGGAACGTATCTTTGTGCGTATCACCACGGTTTTTACAATCAATTAAAGGAAACTTATGAAAGAATGCTTACATACGCATCAGAAAATGGGATACATTTAGGAATCTATGCTTATGAGGAGTATTTAATTGCAGATGTTGCGCAGCGTGATCAGGATTCATATGTGACTAAAATATTAATAGAAACTTGTCCTCCTGCATAAAAGACTTTCATTTACTTCAGAAGTACATGCCTATTGGGGGATCAAAGTTATTTTAATTCGTACTTGACACGTTCAAAAGATGTGATATAATAAAAACATAAGGTTTACATAATATATCGATTGAGTTACATTTCTATTTTTTTCATAACTTTACTCCTGTGCAAAATCCCATAGTTGTAATGAAACGTTTGAAGGTGAAATTATAATTTTGGATATTATATTAATTTTTATTTTAATTATCGGATCAATTATGGATATTAGAAGAAAAAAAATTGCTAACTGGTTTATCACCTTAAGCTTTGTGCTTGGGTCCGGTGTGTCTCTTTATAGAGAAATGAACTTGCAAATCTATTTTATGAGGATTATTCTCTCATTTTTTTCAATAATAATATTATATAAAATGAAAGCCGTGGGAGCTGGAGATATTAAGCTTCTCGTCATTGAAGCAGGGTTTTTAGGATTATATCGTTTTTTTATTTGCCTTGTTGTGACATTTGTTTTTGCAGGCATTTTTTCGTTATATTATGTATTAAAAAATCATCTCTTATTCTATTTCATAAATCATTTCATAGAAACAATTCAATGTCTCATTCATTATAGGAAAAAACAAATAAAAGATTCCATTCATTATTCTTCCAATACAATATGTTTTTCAATTTGTATTTTGTGTGCATATATTTACTGTTGCATTTTTAATCTTATTTAGCAGAAGTTACGATAGCCTATGAGGCTGTTTACGAACCAATGAAGTTTGTTTTATGGAGAAAGCGCATGAACAATATTTTAGTTATTTATGATGAAAATGAATTATATGGTAAAAAGTTAGTAGAGTGGTTAAACAAGAGACAAAGATTGCCTTGGAAGCTCGCTTGTTTCACAAATTGGGATAGTCTCGTTAGATACGGCAAAGATCATTATATATCAATACTATTGGTCAATGAATCTGCATTAAAATATAATTTAGACGAGTTAAAATCTGGGAAGGTAATTTTGTTACAGGAAAGAGAAGGTCGAGAAAATAAAAACTTTCATACAATATTTAAATACCAAAGTGCAGATCAAATATTCAGAGAGCTATTTCGTTATGGAAATATATTAGTAGAAAAACAAGAGCTGAATGAAACGGTTATAATGGAAAATGTGCAATTAATAGGAATTTATACCTCTCAGGACAACTGGGTTAGAACGCCCTTCAGTTTTCTTTTAAGTTTGATTTTAGGAGAAAAGAAATCGGTTTTATTTGTGAACTTAGATATGTTTTCGGGCTTTGAGTATGTGCTAGAAGTAAATTTTATTTACGACTTTATCGATGCAATTTCATTTTATCAAAAAGGTACGTTAGTAGAAAAGTTACCCGATATCATGCAAAGAATTAAGACGATAGATTTTATCCCTACCATACATAATCCAGAGGATATCATCCAACTTAGCGCAGAAAAGGTTTTTGCTATGTTAACGGAGATTTGCAATTTTAGACAATATGACACGGTAGTATTAGATATTGGGAATTGCATTTTAACGCCCTGGGAATATCTTAAATTTTGTGACAAAATATATGTACCTGTAATGGGTGAGGGGTATGCATTGGCAAAGCTAACTGCCCTAGAAACATATCTGTCTGCAAAAGGTTTGGACTTTTTAACGGAGCGGATGGAGAAAATAAATATACCGAATCTAGCACAGTGTAAAAGTATTGGAACAACGTATATAGGGGAAGTTTTTTGGGGCGCGTTAGGAGATTTTATTAAAACAAATGTGAATTTATGAGGTGTACCATGAAAAGGAGTGAATGGGATGATAGAAAGGTATATTTAGAAAAGTTAGTACTCAATCACATTAAGTTAAATAGAGAAGTCGATGATGAGGAATTGCAACTTGCCATAAGTGAAGTTGTTAATAAAGAAAGCAAAAAGCAATATTTTTCCTTAGAGTTGCGAAACCAGTTGATAAAAGATCTGTTTGATTCATTAAGAAGGCTGGATGTGATAACCGATTTAATTGACAATCATGAAATAACGGAAATTATGGTAAACGGACCAGGTGATATATATATAGAAAAAGAGGGTCTGTTGATGAAAACGGAAAAAGCTTTTTCTTCGAAGCGAAAGTTGGAGGATATTATTCAAAAAATAGCATCAAATGTGAATAGACGAGTAAACGAGGCAAGCCCAATTGTCGATGCCCGTTTATCAGATGGTTCTCGAGTAAATATAGTACTGGAACCAGTTGCCTTAAATGGACCAGTTGTAACAATTCGTAGATTTCCAGAAGAGCCTTTGACAATGAATCAATTAATACAAATGGAAGCAATAACTAGGGAAGCAGCAGAGTTTCTAAAGAATTTAGTAGTAAGTGGATATAATATTTTTATAAGCGGAGGAACAGGATCAGGAAAGACAACCTTTTTATCAGCTTTAACTGGATATATTCCGGAAAATGAAAGGGTTATAACAATAGAAGATTCTTCAGAATTAAGGTTGCCTTGGATAAAAAATTTAGTGCAATTAGAGACGAGAGAAGCAAATGTGGAAGGCAATAATGAAATTACTATTCGTCAACTTATTAAAACAGCTTTGAGGATGCGGCCAGAACGTCGCAAAGTAAAAAAGTGACATTTAAAATTTAATATATAATTCTTCTCCG
>JBKTKK010000035.1:0-2033 GCA_047242405.1 Lachnospiraceae bacterium
CAACAACCATTCATACAGAGTCGGAACAAGTATCAACAGATCCGCAAGAAACAGAAAATAAGACGCCTATTCCTTCCACAGAGGATACGAATCCAGACACAGGAGATTCAAATTCAATGTTTCCGTTGTTGGTATTAATAATAAGCAGTTTTGCAGCAATTATTGCCATTGGTGGAAAGAGGAGAAAAGAAGATTCGTAGAATGATGCGTAAAAGACATACATTGTGAATAGACTATAAAGTGAAATTCTAAGTTTATAAAGTCTGGACATACTGGCCAAATAAAAATTAAAACATAGATGGGAGGTAATGCGGTGAAAATAATAGTCGTTGGTGGTGGTTGGGCAGGATGCTCGGCAGCGTATATGGCAGCTAAGCATGGAGCAGAAGTCACATTATTAGAAAGAACGGATATGCTTCTTGGTACGGGGCTTGTGGGGGGAATTGTTAGAAATAATGGTAGGTATACGGCGGCAGAGGAGATGATTGCTATGGGGGCTGGCGATATAATGCACCTTATTGACAACAATTGCCGCCATGTAGGAATTGATTTTCCAGGCCATAAACATGCCAGTTTATATGATGTGGTAAAGACACCAGCAGAAATTCGTAGATTTATGGATCGTATAGGAATCCATGTTGTATACGAGGCGAGAGTTTCAAAGGCTCGGATGGATGGTAGGCGTATAACGGCTGTTTTAAATGATAAGGGAAACGAGTATGTCGGTGATATATTTATAGACACAACTGGTACTGCTGGGCCGATGAATAACTGTATTAAGTATGGAAATGGTTGTGCTATGTGTATTTTGCGTTGTCCTAGTTTTGGGGGAAGAGTCAGTCTGACTGCTTTAGCCGGAGTTGAGGAAATACAAGGAAAAAAGAAGGATGGTTCCATTGGTGCAATGAGCGGAGCTTGTAAGTTAAATAAAGAATCTCTTTCAAAAGACTTGGTAGAAAAATTAGAAAAAGATGGAGTAGTGATTGAACCAATACCAGAAGAATTAGTGGAGAATCATCTCGATATAAAGTCCTGCCAGCAGTATGCATTACAGGAGTTTGCAGAAAATATTATTTTATTAGACACGGGGCATGCAAAACTTATGGCCCCTTATTATGCTTTAAAGAAACTGCAAAAAATCCCTGGATTTGAAAATGCAAGGTATGAAGATCCTTATGCTGGAGGAAAAGGAAACTCCATGCGTTATTTTTCTATGGCCCCAAGGGATAATGGCTTGCAGGTGCAAGGGGTAGACAATTTATTTTGTGCAGGTGAAAAAGCCGGCCTACTTGTAGGGCATACAGAAGCAATTGCAACTGGAGTACTAGCCGGATATAATAGCGTATGTTTTGGTTGTAACAAGCCGCCTTTAATTCTTTCTAGAAACACGACAATTGGGGAAGCAATTGCCTATGTGGCGGAATGCATGGAAACGGAGATTGGAATGACACAGAAATATACATTTTCTGGTTCTGTATTGTTCCAGCGGCTTCTAGAATTAGGCTTGTATGAAACAAATCTAGATAAGATACAAAGTCGTATAAAAAAGGAGGGATTAGACCAAATATTTGCAAAGGACATTGCCTGAAGCATGGACGTACGCTTTTCTTCATTTTTCAATTTAAATTGAGCAATCCGTGACTGATGTGTGAAAATGGGAAGTTATAATTAGCAGACAACCAGTACTAGGGTCATAAAGACGTAATAGGGTGTATATTTAAGGAAATGGCAGTTACTGGTTGTTCGGTGATAGAATGAGACAAAAGTAGTAGAGAGAATATAGTTGGATATTTAGAAAAATTGGAAGGTTGCTACCTTCCGATTTTTTTGCATAAAAATACAAAAAAAGAAACAGAAGAAAATCGATGGAAAAATAATTTTTTATCATAGAAAAGCAAAATATTCATATAATATAAAACTGGTGATTTTTCCGATAAAGGGAGCTGGTCATAATTATTTATATTATTTTAACAATTATGTCAGAAAAAAGTTATAATGAGAACAAATTTAAGACATATTTACCAGTTATAATG
>JBKTKK010000035.1:2043-14222 GCA_047242405.1 Lachnospiraceae bacterium
AATTTAAATGGAAATGGTGGTGATGATTAAAAGCAGCTTATCAATAATATTTTTTAAATGTATGGAAAAGTAAAAAACACATATTTTTGTATATAGATAAATGAAACCGTTATAATAAAACATCAGAAATGTATGGAGATAGAAGTATGGTTAAAAAAATTTTTCAACTGGTAACCGGAGTTCAATTATATCACGAATTAGAAAAGGACATAAATGAAGAGGAATATATTCGAGTACATCAAAACATAAATGGTAAAGATAATAACTATCAAAGAGACAATACGTATATAATTCGTGATTTGTATTTTGAACCTAGTATTGAAGAAATCGGTGAAGATATTTTCCAACAGCCCTCAACCAGCAAATATAATGAAGAATTCTGGATAAGTTTCCGATATGATTATCATTACTCTAAAATTGTTTTAAATAAAAAGTGTTGTGTGAACGGTATGTCAAGTGATCAGACAGTTGAAATTAGCAAGCAACAATGTAAGGATATATTAAACGGGAAAGTTGAATGGATGAGGAATAGCGAGGAAGCGCTTATCGTTGAGTTTTATGTAAAAATGCAAATGCAAAATCTTAAGCCTGGAATTATTCGTGAGTATGTAAGAGAGACCTATCATCTAGAAGAGAATGTGAGTGTAATGATTGATCAGAACATAGGAATCGGTTTCGACCAAAAATCACTGTTCCATTACGATATACCGATTTATTCTACGATCGTTAATTATGTATTAAAGATTCGATATAGTGGTACAATACCAGCTGACGTGAGAAGTATTGCGTGCCTAGCATAATAAAAAGAGAATTTGTGTTTAAAACACAAGTTCTCTTTTTATTATGTTAGAATAAGGATAATTGAGAATACTTCTCGTTAACTTCATGGATATTCCCGGTTACGTGTGATATAATAAAGTATAGTTAGCCACAACTAACTAAAAATGAATTTTTGGAGGATGATATTTTATGTGTGTACTAATCATAGGTGGGCATGATTGTATGACAGGACAGTATAAACAGATATGTAAAAAATATAAATGTGATTCTAAAATCTATACCCATATGCCAACGGATATGAAGCGGAAGTTTGGTTCACCAGATTTAGTAGTTTTATTTACTGGAACTGTTTCACATAAACTAGTGCGTTGTGTTGTGGATGAGGCAAAAAAGAAAAATGCTTCACTAATTCGGAGTCATAGTAGTAGCGGACGTGCATTGCAAACAATTTTAGAACAATTCCAAAAATAATAAGAATAAGCAAATATTATTGATAATTATTATCATTAATTATTGACATATTTTGGTGTTTGAATTATTATATATATGAAAATGAAAATTAATATCAAATAGATTTTCTATAAGGGGTATTTGAGAAAAAGAAAGGAGTTTTGTTATGCCACTTTCTATGTTAGATGTAGGAGAATTGAGAGAAATAAAAGATTTGCGCGGAAACGAGGAAGCAAAACGACATTTAAAAGACCTTGGATTTGTCAGAGGAGAACAGGTAAAAGTTCTTCAGGAAAATGGTAGTGGGTTGATTTTACTTGTTAAAAATGTGAGGATTGCTATGAGTCGAGCCATGGCATCGAAAATAATCGTAACAGATTAATCTCTAAGAAAGGTCGGAAAAGATATGACATTAAAAGAGTTAAAGCCGGGGCAGACCGGGATCGTTTCATCAATAGGAGCAAAGGGGATGATGAAACGAAGAATCATGGATATGGGGGTTACACCAGGAGTTGAGATGAAAGTAATTAAAGTTGCTCCTCTAGGAGACCCTGTTGAAGTAAATGTGCGTGGTTATGAGTTGAGCTTACGAAAAGAAGAAGCAAATCAGATAGAAGTGATATTAAAATAAACGGGGAATGGGAGATTTGTATGATTACGATAGCATTGGCAGGAAATCCAAATTGTGGAAAAACGACACTGTTCAATTTTTTAACTGGTTCGAAGCAGCATGTAGGGAATTGGCCAGGGGTAACAGTTGATAAAAAAGACGGCGTATACCGCAAAGATAAAACGGTAACGATTTTAGACTTACCTGGTACATACTCACTATCACCCTATACAAGTGAAGAAATTATTGCAAGAGATTATATTGTAAAAGAAAAACCGGATGCGGTCATAAACATAGTAGATGCTACAAGCATAGAAAGAAATCTATACTTGACGATGCAAATTATGGAGACACAAATTCCTATGGTTATTGCTTTAAACATGATGGATGAAGTTGAAGCAAAGGGTGATAGTATTGATTGCAAGAAACTGACAGAAATACTAGGCGTCCCAGTTGTTCCTATCATCGCTAGAAGTGGGAAAGGTATAACGGAATTAATAGCAGCAGCTACGGATGTGGCGAAAAAGAAGCAAAAGACTGCCTTTCCAGATATTTTTGATAACAAACTACTAAGTTCACTTCATTCAATTGCGAATCGATTGGGGGATGGCTTAGAAGAAGAGCGCCAATGGAAGGCTTTGAAATTAATTGAAGGGGACGAAATCGTTTTTCAATCGTTAGAAGAGAAACAGAAAAATAAAATACAACCAATCATAGATCAGGCCAATCGTGATGCCGATGGCGATGCAGAAGCAAGTATCGCCGATGCAAGATATAGAAAGATTGCTGAAGTGGTCAAAAGGACAGTAAAGAAGCATAAGGACGGCCATATTGAGACACGTTCCGATAAGTTGGATAAGATATTAACCAATCGTATTTTAGCGTTGCCAATATTTGCCGGAATTATGTATCTTTTATTTGCTTGTACCTTTAGTACGAATTTTCTTTTCATAAAGGATTTACCTAGCCCGGGTCAATATTTGGCGGGTTTGGCAGAAACTGGCTGGGGATTTTTAACAGACCGTTTGGCACAGCTATTAACAACCACTGGAGCCTCTGACTGGGCATATTCGTTAGTTATCGATGGCGTTATGGAAGGATTAGGAGCGGTTATTAGCTTTTTACCTTTGATTCTAGTTTTATTTTTACTGCTATCTTTCTTAGAAGATAGTGGATACATGGCTCGTGTGGCATTCGTAATGGATCGTTTGTTCCGTCATCTAGGATTATCTGGAAAGTCCTTTATTCCCCTTCTAATGGGATTTGGATGTTCGGTACCTGCATTAATGGCGTCCCGTACGCTTGAGAGTGAAAAGGACAGAAAGATAACGATGATGATTACCCCTTTTATGTCTTGTGGAGCTAAGTTGCCAATATATGCTATGTTCGCCGCCACCTTATTCCCCAGTGGTGCACAAACATGGGTTATCTTTTCTATTTATATGCTTGGTTTAGTAGTTGCTGTTATTAGCGCCCTGATTTTGAATAAAACGATGTTTCGAGGGGAAACATCTAACTTTATAATGGAGTTGCCACGATATCGAATTCCAACCGGGAAGAGTGTAATCATTCATGCATGGGAAAAAATAAAAGGATTCGCAATAAAAGCCGGTACAATCATATTTGGTTCTACAGTACTAATTTGGTTTTTAGCAAACTTTAACTTTTCTGGTATGTGTGATATGGAAGAAAGTTTTTTGGCATCAATAGGAAATGCAATAAGTTTTATTTTCGTACCTCTTGGCTTTGGAAACTGGCGAGCTAGTGTTGGAGTTGTAACTGGATGGATTGCAAAAGAAAATATTGTATCGACATTCGGTGTCTTATTTGGAGCTGGTGATGATATGATAGAGGCTGCATTAGCAGGAACATCCGCGCTTCCAGGAGTAGCTGATTTGTTTACAAGAGTTTCTGCATTTTCTTATATGGCATTTAACTTACTGTGTATGCCATGTTTTGCAGCGGTTGGAGCAATTAAAAGAGAAATGGGTTCGTGGAAATGGACATTAAAAACAGTTGGATTTCAGATGCTAACGGCTTATATTGTCTCGTTTTTTGTTTATCAAATAGGTCGATTGCTTTTTTAAGTAGATTAAGGTAGTTCTTGATACGATGTCGCAAAGGCCTAAGATGTGAGACTTGTATCTCACCTGACAAGCTGTGATAGTAGCTATGATATTAGGAACTAATAGCCAGGCGTATTGCCCATATGCGCTTGGCTAAAACTACGATACCCTAGTTTTGAAAGGATTATAGAAATGGAGTTACACGAATATCCGAATAGTAGTTTTGAAGAAAAAAAAGAAAAAATCATTGAAGAACTAAAAAAACGAGGGTACCGATTAACAAGTCAACGCCTCACTCTAATTGATACAATCTTAAATGAAAATTGTACGTGTTGTAAAGAGATTTATTATGAAGTACAAAAAATTGATCCAGCGATTGGAATCGCTACCGTGTATCGCATGGTTAGCATGTTAGAAGATATTGGTTTAATTGATCGAAGAGGATATCAGCTAAAATGTGAAAACGAGTGTGAGACGGGCAAAGGAAGAATTTTTTTGCAAGAACATAACAATAATCAGGAAGAAATTGTTGATCCGGTATGTTTATACCGCATAAGGAGAGTATTAAAGGAATTTGGATATCTCGAAAATGATGATATAAGTGTGTGGATTAATAAACACCGTTAATTTTTAAATAAAAAAATATAGCATATTTATTACCGCCGTACTAACTTTTTTGTTAGGATGGCGGTTTTTTGTGGATATCAGGGAAGACAAAGCGTGTTTGAAAGGTTACCCTGGGTTGGGTTAGGAAGCATTGGTTCGGATACAGTCAAGTGAAACGAAGGGGTGACTTTTTCCCTATTCTATGGTAATATATCGATATGCAATTTCGTTACAGTTAGGTGTGCCCACTCGGGCTTTATAAGAAAGGAATAGAAAAGATTATGAAGGTTGTATTACTTGCTGGAGGGTTTGGGACACGTATTAGTGAAGAGAGTCATTTAAAACCAAAACCAATGATTGAGATTGGAGAAAGACCAATTCTTTGGCATATTATGAAAACATATTCCCATTATGGATTTAATGAATTTGTAATTTGCCTTGGTTACAAACAGCACATGGTAAAAGAATTTTTTGCAGACTATTTCTTACACATGTCAGATATTACGTTTGATTTGGCAAATAATGAGATGAAAGTACACAATAACTTTTCAGAACCATGGAAAGTTACACTTGTTGATACCGGTTTAAATACTATGACCGGGGGACGTGTCAAGAGAATTAAAGAATACGTCGGAAACGAACCCTTTATGTTAACATATGGGGATGGGGTTTGCGATATTAATATTGAAGATTTGGTAAAGTTTCATCAATCCCATGGTAAGATTGCCACAATTACTACAGTGAATATAGGTCAACGTTTTGGGGTCATGGATGTAGATGATAATGGGGCCATTCGCGCCTTTCGTGAAAAATCAGATGATGATGGCAGCTTGATTAATGGAGGCTATATGGTGTTAAATCCAGAGGTCTTTGATTATATTGAGGGAGATTCTACGGTCCTTGAAAAAGCTCCTCTAGAAAACCTTGCCCTGGATGGAGAATTAATGGCATACAAGCACGATGGTTTTTGGCATTGTATGGATACACAGAGAGATAAAAAGCATTTAGAGGAACTATGGGAGGCTGGCAAAGCACCTTGGAAAGTGTGGGAGAAATAATGTTTGATTTATCATTTTATAAAGGAAAGAAAGTGCTTGTTACGGGACATACAGGCTTTAAGGGCAGTTGGCTCTGCTACATTTTAGCAAAGGTAGGTGCCGATGTAACAGGGTATTCTTTAACGCCTCCAACCTCACCAAATTTATTTTCTATTGCCCAAATAGAGACACGTATACATTCAGTAATAGGCGATATTCGAGATTTAGAGCATTTAAAAAAGGTTTTTTCTGAAGTTGAACCAGAAATTGTATTTCATTTAGCGGCGCAACCAATCGTTCGTGACTCATATAAAGATCCTGTATTTACCTATGAAACGAACGTAATGGGAACGGTTCATATTTTAGAAAGTGTTCGTCAATGCCCATCAGTGAAATCCTTTTTAAATGTAACAACGGATAAAGTTTATGAAAATAGGGAATGGGAGTGGGGATATAGGGAAAATGACCCGTTAGATGGTTACGACCCTTATTCCAACAGCAAATCCTGTTCAGAACTAGTGACCCATAGCTATCAAAAATCATTTTTTCAAGATGGTGAAACTGCAATATCTACTGCTCGCGCTGGGAATGTCATTGGTGGAGGAGATTTTGCGAATGATCGAATTATTCCAGACTGTGTAAGGGCGGCAACGAAAGGGGAATCGATAATTGTTCGAAATCCCCATTCTACGCGTCCTTATCAACACGTATTAGAACCGCTGGCTGTTTATCTTTTAATTGCGCAAAAACAGTATGAAGACAGGAAATATGCTGGATACTATAACGTAGGACCGGATGATAGTGATTGTTTAAAAACAGGAAATTTAGTGCAAATATTTTGTGATAAATGGGGGGACAATCTTACTTGGATTAACAAATATGATGGAGGACCACATGAGGCAAATTTCCTAAAGTTAGATTGCTCGAAAATACGTAACGTATTTGATTGGCGCCCACGTTGGACGGTTGATCAGGCGATTGAAAAAACGGTAGAATGGTCAAAAGTTTACTTTAGTGGAAAAGATATTGAAAAATGTATGGATAAACAGTTGGAAGAGTTTTTTGAAAAACTTTCATGATAGAAAGGCAGGATTTAGATGTTTGAAAATATGACAGAACAGCAGGCAAAAGATAAAATATTGACTCTAGTAGCAGAATATTGTGATACGTATCACAATAAAATGAAACCATTTGAAGAAGGAGACCGTATTTCCTACGCATCACGTGTTTATGATCAGAAGGAAATGGTAAATCTTGTGGATAGTGCGTTGGAATTTTGGCTTACTTCTGGAAGATACACCGATATGTTTGAAAAGAATCTTGCAAAATACTTAGGTGTGAGATTTTGTTCCCTTGTAAATAGTGGATCTTCTGCAAATCTAATCGCGTTTATGACATTAACCTCTCCACTTTTAAAAGATAGACAAATCAAAAGAGGGGATGAAGTGATTACAGTTGCAGCAGGATTTCCAACGACCGTTACTCCGCTTATCAATTATGGTGCGGTCCCAGTTTTTGTAGATGTAACGATTCCACAATATAATATTGATGTTACAAAGCTAGAAGAGGCATTGTCAGAAAAAACGAAGGCAGTGATGATAGCACATACCCTTGGCAATCCATTTGACTTAAGTGCAGTGAAAGCATTTTGTGAAAAACATCAACTATGGTTAGTAGAGGATAATTGTGATGCCCTAGGAAGTAGATACACAATTAACGGGGAAGAAAAGATGACTGGTACGATTGGTGATATCGGTACATCCAGTTTCTACCCTCCCCATCATATGACAATGGGAGAAGGTGGTGCTGTGTATACAAATAGTTCATTGCTCAATCGTATCATTCGTTCCATGCGTGACTGGGGCCGCGATTGTGTTTGTCCATCCGGGCATGACAATCTTTGCGGACACCGTTTTGATAAACAGTATGGGGAATTACCACTAGGCTATGACCATAAATACGTTTATTCTCACTTTGGTTATAATTTAAAAGTTACAGATTTACAGGCAGCAATAGGTTGTGCACAATTAGAAAAGTTCCCTACATTTGTGGAGCGTCGTATTCGTAATTTTAATCGTCTAAAAGAAGCATTACTACCAGCCCAAGATAAGCTAATATTACCAGAACCATGTGAAAATTCCCAACCTAGCTGGTTTGGATTTTTAATTACATGTAGGGAAGGTATAGATCGGAATAAAGTTGTTCAATATGTAGAAGAAAAAGGCGTTCAGACGAGAATGCTCTTTGCTGGAAACTTGACGAAGCATCCATGCTTTGATCAAATGAGAGAGGCAAAAGAAGGATATCGTATCGTAGGAGAGTTAACAAACACCGATCGTATTATGAATCATACATTCTGGGTTGGTGTGTATCCAGGCATGACAGAAGAACAAATTGATTATATGGCAAAGGTTATTAAGGAAGCAGTTAATACAGATGTATAAGAGGAATACAGGTAGAAGTTAGCTGCCTGTTACATAACAGTAAGGAGGCATGGATGAAGATAAAAGTATCCAATTACATTGCACAGTTTTTAGTAGATCACGGAATATCCGATGTTTTTACGGTCACAGGTGGGGGGGCCATGCATTTAAATGACGCCCTTGGACATCAGCCAGGTTTAACTTGTATGTATAATCATCACGAGCAGGCATGTGCGATTGCAGCGGAAAGTTATGCTCGTATCCATAATAAGATTGCGGCTCTTTGCGTAACAACTGGACCAGGTGGAACCAATGCGATTACAGGTGTGGTAGGCGGTTACTTAGATTCGATTCCCATGCTCGTATTATCGGGACAGGTTCGTTACGATACGACTGCTCGCAGTACAGGGTTAAAGATACGTTCTCTTGGCGATCAGGAGTTTGATATTTGTACAGCGGTTTCATCGATGACAAAATATTGTGAAATGGTGACTGATCCGCAACGCATCCGCTATTGTCTTGAAAAAGCATTAAAAATCGCTACGACAGGCAGACCAGGACCATGTTGGTTAGATATCCCTTTAAATGTACAAGGTGCCTACATCGATCCGGAAACACTCATGGGCTATGAAGGAGCGGAATATGAAGCAGAATTGCCGCCACCAGTCTCAAAGGATACAGTAGAGGCAATTATAGATAAGATTAAGCATGCTTCCAGGCCAGTTTTATATGCCGGTAATGGCATTCGAATCTCTGGCGGATATGAAAGTTTTTGCCGTGTATTGGAAAAGTTAAATGTTCCGGTTGTAACAGGATGGGATAGCATTGATGCTATTTATGATACGCATCCATTATATGTTGGAAGAGGCGGAATCATGGGGGATAGAGCTGGCAATTTTGCAGTTCAAAATAGTGATCTAGTTTTGGCAATTGGTAATCGATTAAGTATAAGACAAGTCGGCTATAACTATAAAACATGGGCTAGAGAGGCTTATGTTATTGTGAATGACATCGATGCAGAGGAGTTAAAAAAACCAACCATACATGTCGATATGCCAGTATGGGCCGATGCAAAAGATTTGCTGGAGAACTTAGAGAAGGCTCTGCCATCAAAGAAACTATTTGCAAATGAGGCATGGATTAAAACTTGTCAAAATTGGAAAGAGAAATATCCAGTCGTACAGCCAAAGCATTATAAAGAGGCAGATTGTCAATGTCTATGCCTATAAAGAATTAAGTAATCGTTACCAGAGGGACAAATTACAGTAGTTGGCAATGGTCTGCTTGTGTAGTAGGAGTCAGGGCTATGTTATAAAAAAGATCAAAGATTTATTGTTAATTCTGCAATTGCTTCTATGGGGTATGATCTACCTGCAGCCATTGGTGCATGTGTTGCATCTGGTCGAAGGGATATCATCTGTGTGACAGGTGACGGTAGCATTCAGATGAATCTACAAGAACTGCAAACGATTTATCATCATAAACTGCCCATTAAAATTATTCTCATTAATAATGAAGGGTACCATTCCATTCGCCAAACCCAGTCTAATTTCTTTGGTGAACCGTTAGTTGGTGTAGGAAGGGATAGCGGCGATTTAAGTTTTCCAGATATGTCTAAATTATCGGCTGCCTATGGAATTGATTACGTATGCATTCACAATACAAAAGAACTTTCAGAGAAATTAAACGAAGCGATAAACGTAGATGGTCCTGTTATTTGTGAAGTATTTGTAGATAAGGAGCAGCGTTTCGAGCCGAAATCAGCGACTAAGCGGTTAGACGATGGTACTTTAGTATCTGCACCTTTAGAAGATTTGGCACCGTTTTTAGGCAAGGAAGAATTAAAGGAAAATATGTTTATTCCATTGGTGGAAGAATAGCGTGAAAAATTCGATAGGAGACAGCAGAGCGATGGAACATGGATTAGAAATAAAACGTGCAGTAATTACTGGTGCAACCGGAATGATTGGTACGATGTTGATTGAATATTTACTTAAGCAAGACATTGAAGTGCTCGCACTTGTACGACCAAATTCTAATCGGATGAACCACCTAAGCAGGTCTATAAAGCTGCATATTAAAGAATGCGATTTAAGTCAATTAAGTCAGATAACTGGGGAAGAAGGCACATATGATGCCTTCTTTCATTTGGGCTGGTGTGCAACGTTTGGGGATGGTAGGAATGACATGCGCCTTCAGCATGAAAACATTGGCTATACTCTGGATGCAGTTGCATTGGCATCCAGACTAGGCTGCCGCGTGTTTGTAGGGGCGGGTTCTCAGGCAGAATATGGACGCATTGATGGTCCATTAAAACCAGATACACCTACACATCCGGAAAATGGTTATGGAGTTGCAAAATTATGTGCTGGTCAAATGAGTAGGATTGCATGTAAGCAACTTGGAATGAAACATGTCTGGGTAAGGATACTAAGTGTCTACGGCCCTTTTGATGGGGCAAAAACAATGGTCATGTCAGGGATTTCTGCCCTTTTAGCGGGAGAAGCGCCTGCCTACACAAAGGGAGAGCAGATGTGGGATTATTTATATGCAGCGGATGCAGCAAGGGCTTTATTTTTATGTGCCACATATGGGAAAGAAGGTGAAGTATACTGCCTAGGAAGTGGGAAAGTAAGGCCCTTAAAAGACTACATTGGTATGATTCGAGATGCGATAGATCCAAATGCAAAAATATTATTAGGTAAGATTCCATATCCGGATAATCCCGTCATGTATTTATGTGCAGACATTACAAATTTAACGAGAGATACGGGATTTCTTCCAGAAGTTGGTTTTGAAGAGGGAATCAAAAAAACAGTAGAATGGTGTAAAAAGGAAATGAGCTTATGAAAACGATTAGTATCGTAATACCGTGTTATAATGAGGAAGAAAATGTAGTGCCTTTAAGTAATGCTATTATCAAAGAGTTTGGTGATAATTTAAGGGAGTATGATTATGAAATTCTCTTTATTGATAATGACTCAAAAGATAATACGAGAACCTTATTACGAGGACTTTGTAGTCAAAATAAAAAAATAAAAGCAATATTTAATGCAAAAAATTTTGGACAGTTTAATTCTCCCTACTATGGGCTTTTGCAGGCGGGCGGAGACTGTGCAATTTTAATGGCAGCCGACTTTCAAGATCCAGTCGATATGATTCACAAGTTTGTGGAAGGCTGGGAAGAAGGTTATAAGATTGTAATTGGAATAAAAACGGCGAGCCAGGAAAATAAAATCATGTATTTCTTACGGAGTTGTTATTATAAAATGATTAAAAAGCTGTCCGATGTAGAACAGATTGAACATTTTACTGGCTTTGGTTTATATGATAAGAAGTTTATTGAGGTTTTACAAAAATTAGATGATCCAACACCATTTTTACGTGGAGTTGTGGCCGAATTAGGATATCGAAGAAAAGAAGTAAGCTATACACAACCAAAGCGCCGCGCAGGAAAGACAAGTAATAATTTTTATCGCTTATATGATGCGGCAATGTTGAGTATAACATCGTATACAAAAGTAGGATTGCGTTTGGCCACCATCGTCGGCATGGCTTGTTCCGTGGTTAGTGTTATTATAGCAATACTCTATTTGATAATGAAATTAGTATATTGGGATCGCTTTCCAGCGGGTATGGCACCAGTGCTAATTGGAATGTTCTTATTAGGATCTGTGCAGATGTTTTTCATTGGATTAATTGGGGAATATATATTAAGCATGAATACACGCATCATGAAACGTCCGCTCGTTGTAGAGGAAGAACGAATCAACTTTTCCAAAGAAGAAGTGGATGATACGAAAGAGTGTTAGGCGGAAAGGATATCGATATGAATGAGGTAATGGATCAAATCCATGCAGCGCATATAGTAATTATAAAAGAAATTGAACGGATTTGTAAGAAACATAATATTCGCTATTTTATAGAAAGTGGTACGTTACTTGGAGCAATAAGGCATAAATCTGCAATTCCTTGGGACGATGATGCAGATACCGCTATGTTGCGCAGTGATTTCGAAAAATTCCGTCGCGTTGTTCGCGACGAATTGCAAGAAGGTTTTGCCTATATAGAGCCGAAGGATTTAGTGAATAATGCACTCTTCGACTTTGTTCCTAGAGTCGTTATGTTGAATTCACAGGTACATAAAGACAGCGAAGAAGAGCGTTTTTATGGCGACGGAATGAATAATCACATTGTAGTGATATTT
>JBKTKK010000036.1:0-14199 GCA_047242405.1 Lachnospiraceae bacterium
GCAGGAATCGGTCAAGATGTGTTTGGTGGATACGAATGTGGTATTCGTCAAACTTATTTCTCCATTATTGCTAAGGATGCAAACAAGGAGCAAAAAACACAATTTGTATCAATTATTCATGAAACTCTTGAGAAGATTGAAAGGGAAGGGATAAATAAAAAGTCATTATGGGCAGGCATAAATGCGTGTGAGTTCAAATATCGAGAAGCTGACTTTGGTCGATTCCCAAAAGGGTTAATGTATGGTTTGCAGTGCTTTGATAGTTGGCTATATTCAGAAGAAGATCCTTTCATGCATTTAACTTATGAAAATACGTTAAAGTTTTTAAAGGAAGCAGTAGACGGTAACTATTTTGAGGGTCTGATAAAGGAGTATTTCTTATCGAATACCCATGGTGCAGTCATAACTGTCATACCGAAAAAAGGATATTTGGCAGATCAGGAAGCAATAACCGCGAAACGACTAGAAAAGTATAAAAAATCACTTACCAAAGAACAAATTCAGGAGCTAATTGAAAATACGAAAGCATTAAAGGCATATCAGGATAAACCTTCTGATAAAGAAGAATTAGAAAAGATTCCTGTGTTAAGTGTTGATGATATTGATAAAATGGCTCGTCCTATTGAGAATAAATGGAAAAAAGTGGGAGAAACGGATGTGCTTTTCCATGAAATGTTTACCGGTGGAATTGGTTATTTGAATTTATGTTTTGATGCTGGTACGGTTGAGATGGAAGATATCCCATATCTATCTTTCTTAAAAACAGTGCTGGGTTATGTAGACACAAAATCTTTTCGGTATCAAGAGCTGGCGGATGAAATCAATATTCATACAGGTGGTATCGATATTGGCTTAAGTAATTATACGAATTTAAAAGATATAAAGCACCCATATTTAAAGTTAGAGGTTCGGGTAAAGGCATTGTATGAAAAGATGGAAGATGCACTGCGATTGATCCAGGAAGTAGTTTTCCACTCTAAGATTGATGATGAAAAGCGTCTCGGTGAGATTATTGGTGAAGTTCGTTCTCGTGCACAGATGCGTCTGTTAAATGCAGGGCATTCGGCTGCTGTACTGCGGGCTGCATCTTATTTTTCAGAGGCTGCATACCTTGGAGAAATTTCAGGTGGAATTGATTACTATCATTTCTTAAATAAGTTAAGTAAAGATTTTGAAGAGAACAAACAAGAGGTAATTCATCGCTTAAAGAAAGTATTAAATCAAGTATTTACGGAAGAAAATTTACTTGTTAGTTATACTGCTGACGAATCTGGATTTGAAGCGTTAAGGAAACCAATCACTAATTTTATTGGAGCCTTGCCAACTACAACATCTAAAAAAGCAGACTGGAAATTTCCGTTGGAACGAAAAAATGAAGGTTTTAAATCATCATCGCAAGTTCAATATGTTGCTCGATGTGGCGATTTCGGAGTGGGTGGATACGACTTTAATGGTGCAATGCGTGTTCTTAAAGTGATTATGAATTATGATTATTTATGGATAAACCTACGTGTAAAAGGTGGGGCATACGGATGTATGAGTGGTTTAAGCCGTGATGGTCAAGGTTATTTTGTTTCTTACCGCGATCCAAATTTACAAGAGACAAATGAAATTTATAATGGTATACCGGAGTGGTTAAAATCGTTCACCATTGATGAGAGAGATATGACAAAATATATCATTGGAACAATTAGTGATATCGATGTACCAATGAATCCATATGCTAGGGGGGAACGTGGATTAGGTCTGTACCTTTCAGGGATTACATTTGAACAAATACAAAAGGAACGCGATCAAATTTTAAATACAAGTCAGGAAGATATTCGTGCACTAGCAGGTCCTGTTTCTGCTATGCTTTCCCAAGATTATCTTTGTGTAGTTGGGAATGACGAAAAAATAGAAAATAATAAAAATATGTTTAAAGAAGTGAAACAACTTTTATAAACTTACGGAGGAAAAGTGGAAAATAAAGAATTTAAATCTGGTTTTGTTACCTTAATTGGAAGACCAAATGTTGGAAAATCGACATTAATGAATCATTTAATCGGTCAAAAGATTGCTATTACATCGAATAGACCGCAGACAACACGTAATCGAATCAGAACGATATATACAGAAGATAGAGGGCAAATCATTTTTCTAGATACACCAGGTATTCATAAATCAAAGAATAAATTGGGGGAATATATGAATACTGCTGTTAATCAGACGCTCAGTGAAGTTGATGTTATACTTTGGCTTGTTGAAGCATCCTCTTTTATTGGAAATAAGGAAAAAGATATTGCCGAAAGATTAAAACAGGTAAAAACACCAGTTGTTCTTATTATCAATAAGATAGATACGGTAAAAAAGGAAAAGGTTCTGGAATTTATACAAGCTTATCAGGGCTTATATCCATTTGCAGAAATTGTTCCGGTTTCTGCATTAAAAAGTGTAAATATTGATTCTGTTTTTGATGTTATATTTAAGTATTTACCATATGGTCCTCAATATTATGAGGAAGATATGGTAACGGATCAACCAGTTAGAGAGATCGCTGCAGAGATAATAAGAGAAAAGGCACTTCGTTTATTAAATGAAGAAATTCCACATGGCATTGCAGTAACTGTTGAAAACATGAAACAAAGAGAAAATGGCATAATGGATATTGAAGCTGAAATTATTTGTGAAAAAGAGTCTCACAAGGGAATTGTTATTGGTAAAGGCGGAGAGATGTTAAAAAGGATTGGAACTTTTGCGCGAACCGATATTGAAGATATGATGGAACAACAAGTCAATCTAAAAATTTGGGTGAAAGTTAGAAAAGAGTGGAGAGATAGTGATTTATTCTTAAAAAGCTACGGCTACGATAAAAAAAATATTTAAAGGAAAGGGCGGGATAGCATGAGAGAAACAATCCAGATAAGCGGGATGGTTCTTTCCTCAATGGCAGTGGGCGACTATGACAAGCGTCTAGTTATTCTTTCAAAAGAAAGAGGGAGAATTACTGCTTTTGCAAGAGGTGCCAGAAAACAAAATAGTAGCCTCATGGCATGTACCCGTCCTTTTGCTTTCGGTAGCTTTTCTGTGTACGAGGGCCGTGATGCATATACGCTTCAATCAGCAGAAATTTCATGTTACTTTGAAGAGTTGTCTTCGGATATGGAGGCAATTTCTTATGGATTTTATTTGTTGGAGTTTGCCGGATATTATACGAGAGAAAACGAAAATGAAAGTCAAATGCTTTATTTGCTCTATCTTTCTATTAAAGCGTTGTTAAATAAACATTTAGAGAATCGTTTGGTGAAAGTGATTTTTGAATTGCGATCTATGCAGATAAATGGAGAGTACCCGCAAGTGTTTACGTGTGGGCATTGTGGAAAAGAGTTGACCAATGGATATTTTAGTTCATCGAAGAGCGGGATGGTATGTAGCGATTGTAAAGCTACATGCAAAGATGGAATTTGGATTGGCGATGCAGCAACTTATGCAATGCAATTTATATTATCATCACCCATGCAAAAGCTATATACCTTTACATTATCTCATTTTGTTCTCAATGAGTTAGAACGTGTAACAGAGATGTACAAAAAGAGGTACATAGATAGGGAATTCCAATCGTTATCAATTCTTAAAACAATAACTACTTGAAAATTAAGAAAAAACCATGTAAACTATATGAAACTGTATTGTTAATTTCAAAGCCAAAGAAAGAGGCAGAATGGAGGCAAGGATGAAAAAAAGTATTGTTCTTTTATTAGTTACAGTACTTGTATTATCACTGGCTGGATGTAAAAAAGATACCAAATTAGATACTACGACAAACAACATTTATGTTAGAAAAGATAATACAGTAACAGGAATTTATGTTGATTCTTTTGAAAAAGAGACGTATAGATTAGACGAATTAAAAAAGGAAGCGCAGAACGAAGTAGCTGCTTACAATAAGGAAAAATCTGGAGTGGAAAAATACGAGAATGAAGGTAAAACGGAGAAGTTACCCATTAGTATTCGCTCCATAGAGGCAAAGAATGAAAAAGCTACTGTGATGTTAGATTTTGCCTCGGGGGATGATTATTTTGATTATAATAACTTCCGCGATTATTTAACGGATAAGGGTGGAACAACATTTTACACTTCTCAAATTTCTGATTCAAATATTAAATTAGAAGGTAATTTTGTAACGGCTACAGGTGAAAAGACATCGGTTGATACAATTAATGAAAAATCAAATTATTCTATTATATATTTGGATTTTGGATCTAAAGTCCAGGTAAATGGGGAAATTGCATATGTTTCTGACAATGTTACAGTGAAGAGTGTCAATACAGCAGAGACAAGAGATAATATGAAATCATTCATTATTTATAAGTAAATTATTTCTGCATGGGGATTCTTTATTTCCGTGCAGTTTTTGACAATAGAGAAATGCAGGCAGTCGCCTAAGCAAAATAGGAAGAAATGAGAGGTTGAAAACAGTGGAAAAGTCAATGGAGAAAATTGTTGCTTTAGCAAAAGCGAGAGGATTTGTATACCCAGGTTCCGAAATCTATGGTGGTTTAGCAAATACATGGGATTACGGTAACTTAGGTGTAGAATTGAAGAACAATGTAAAAAAAGCCTGGTGGCAAAAGTTTATTATGGAAAGTCCTCACAATGTTGGGGTAGATTGTGCTATTCTAATGAATCCTCAAACATGGGTGGCAAGTGGTCACCTAGGTGGTTTCTCTGACCCACTTATGGACTGTAAATGTTGTCATGAACGTTTTCGTGCAGATAAACTAATAGAAGATTATATGGACGAAAATGGAATAGAAATTACAGAGTCTGTCGATGGTTGGAGCCAAGAAGAAATGAAGGCTTACATCGATGAACATAATATTTGTTGCCCAACTTGTGGGAAGCATGATTTCACAGATATCCGTCAGTTTAACTTGATGTTTAAAACATTCCAAGGGGTAACAGAGGATGCAAAAAATACCGTATACTTAAGACCGGAAACTGCACAAGGTATATTTGTAAACTTCAAAAATGTTCAAAGAACATCAAGAAAAAAAATACCATTTGGCATTGGTCAAATTGGAAAATCTTTTAGAAATGAAATTACACCAGGGAATTTTACTTTCCGCACAAGAGAATTCGAACAGATGGAATTAGAATTTTTCTGTGAACCAGATACCGATTTGGAATGGTTTGCTTATTGGAAGCAATTCTGTATTGATTGGTTAAGAAATCTTGGTATTAAAGAAGAAGAGATGAGAGCTAGAGATCATGCAGCAGAAGAGTTATCTTTCTACTCAAAGGCGACAACTGATTTGGAATTTAAGTTCCCATTTGGCTGGGGAGAACTTTGGGGTATTGCAGATCGTACCAATTACGATTTAACACAACACCAAAGTGTTTCTGGCGAAGATATGTCTTATTTTGATGATGAGAAGAAAGAAAAATACGTACCTTACGTTATCGAACCTTCGCTAGGAGCGGACCGTGTTACCTTAGCATTTTTATGTGCAGCGTATGATGAAGAGACGATTGGCGAAGGGGATGTTAGAACGGTACTTCATTTCCATCCTGCACTTGCACCTGTAAAAATTGGTGTCCTGCCATTGTCTAAGAAGTTAAACGAAGGTGCAGAAAAGGTTTTCGCACAGTTATCTAAGAAATATAATTGTGAGTACGATGACAGAGGAAATATTGGAAAACGTTATAGAAGACAGGATGAAATTGGTACTCCATTCTGTATTACCTATGATTTTGAGTCAGAATCAGATGAAAGTGTAACCGTACGTGATCGTGACACGATGGAACAGGTGCGAGTGAAGATTGCTGATTTAGATACTTATTTTGCAGATAAGTTTATATTCTAGTTATGAAATATATGGGGCTGTCGCACGAAAAAGATAGTGTGATAGTCCCATATATCTATATTGAAAATATAATATTCTTACTTTCTAATGGAATTTGTTTAAGATAATCGATTGCTCAAATAGGTGATTCACAATTTCTTACCATATCAATCAAAAAATAATTGACTTCATTACATTAAAGCAATATAATTATAACAGACAGTTCGTTGTTAAATTATGGAAGCAGAAGTAAGAGTGGATACACAATTATTATGTAATGTTGAACAAAAGAACCGGTAAGCTATGTGGAACGAAAAATCCAAAAGCTAGATTAAAATTTAGGAGGGTACATTAATGTCTTACGTTGATGAAGTAATAGCACAAGTAGTTGCTAAAAATGCGAATGAAAAAGAGTTCCTTCAGGCTGTAAAAGAAGTTCTGGAATCTTTACGCGTAGTTATTGAAAAAAATGAAGAAAAATTTAGAAGAGAAGCGTTGTTAGAAAGAATTGTAGAACCAGAACGTGTTATTTCTTTCCGTGTTCCATGGGTAGATGATAAGGGACAAGTGCAAGTAAATCGCGGTTACCGTGTTCAATTTTCAAGTGCAATCGGACCTTACAAGCGGGGGGTTAAGACTTCACCCATCTGTAAATCAAGGTATAATCAAGTTTTTAGGTTTTGAACAGATTTTTAAAAATTCTTTAACTGGACTTCCAATTGGTGGTGGAAAAGGTGGTTCTGACTTCGATCCAAAGGGGAAATCAGATCGCGAAGTTATGGCCTTTTGTCAAAGCTTTATGACAGAACTTTATAAATATATTGGAAAAGACACAGATGTTCCAGCTGGCGATATCGGTGTTGGAGCAAGAGAAATTGGTTATTTATATGGACAATATAAGAGAATCACTGGTCTGTATGAAGGTGTATTAACTGGAAAAGGGTTAACATACGGCGGCTCTTTAGCTAGAACACAGGCTACTGGTTACGGACTTATTTATATAGTAAATGAAATGTTAAACCACAATGGAAAACAGCTAAGCGGACAGACTGTAGTTATTTCCGGTTCTGGAAATGTTGCCATTTATGCCACTGAAAAAGCACAGCAGTTTGGCGCTAAAGTAGTAGCTTTGAGCGATTCCAATGGATATATTTATGACAAAGATGGAATTGATTTAGACATTGTAAAAGAAATTAAAGAAGTCAGAAGAGGAAGAATTAAAGAATATGTAGATGCGAAGCCAACTGCTGTATATACAGAGGGCAAAGGTATTTGGACAATTTCATGTGATATTGCACTTCCATGTGCGACACAGAATGAACTAGACTTAGAAGATGCAAAAACTTTAAAAGCAAATGGTTGTTTCTGTGTTGCCGAAGGTGCGAATATGCCATCAACTTTAGAAGCAACAGAATTTTTCTTAAATAATGAGATGTTATTTATGCCTGGTAAAGCTGCAAATGCAGGTGGCGTAGCAACGAGTGCCCTAGAAATGTCACAAAACAGTCAGAGATTGAACTGGACATTTGAAGAAGTAGATGAAAAATTACATAAGATTATGGTAGACATTTTTGCTAAAGTTGATGCTGCAGCAAAAAAATACGATATGGAACGCAATTATGTTGCGGGTGCGAATATTGCGGGATTTGAAAAAGTTGTAGAGGCAATGAATGCACAAGGTATTGTTTAATTAATGTATAGAAAGACTGTTTCCTATAAAGGGAAATAGTCTTTTTTTGTATCCATATGCAATAAAACCATTAAATAAATTGGTTCAATTTCTCATCATAATCATAAGAAATAGAAGCTAACTTTTTGATTATATCATTCTTATTTATATCATTTGCTTTACAAAATTCATCCAAAGAAGGATAGAAGTCCCTAAGTTGTGTGTTAATATAACTAAGCAAGATAACTGGATCAGTCGGTATGTTCATGGAATTCCCCTTTCGGACATTGAATTTTAAACAATTCATCAATCATATGGTGGACAAGTACTGCCTCTTCTGTATCTTCCAGTGAATAATGTACTTCTTTTCCAATTCTTCTTGCTTTGATAAGCTCTGCTTGTTTTAAAAAACGCAAATGATGGGAAACTGCAGGGGCGCTCATACCGATAGCTGCTGCAATGTTTACGACACATTCCTCGCTGTGGCAAAGCAGCCATAATATTTGTAATCTCGTCCCATCACATAATTGTTTAAATGTTTCAGCAGCTTTAATACAATCATCTGAACTGGGCATTACATCTAAAACTTTGTGAATATCCCCATGATCATGAGGCATATGTGCAGAGTGCATTTCTAATTCCATATTGACTCCTTTCAAATAATTTCATATGTGTATAGTAATAGTATTGCCAATAAGTAGATAAACAAAATCAGTTTATATAAGTTGCTTTATAAAGTTATAAAATTGAGTTCATATTTATAGAAACTATTGATATATATTAGTCAATTTTTAAATTGCAATTGAACAATTTTGTCGTAAAACAGCGAGAAACCCCCCGATTATTCTTTGCATTTATACTTAATTCTACATGAATGTATTTACTTCGTCAAGAGAAGCGGGTGATCCATTTATGAAATATGAATATAAATGAAAATAATAGAATATTTTGGCACAAGATATTGATAAATAAATAACAAAAATATAACGAATCGTTTCGATATAATTTAATATATTTCTATATATATTACAAAAAAAGGATAAAAAAACTGATTTTTTCCAAAAAATGGCTTTACTAGATGGGATAATGTGTTATAATAATAACAGCGTGCTGATCCTCGGGGGCACTAAGAATTGAATTGCGAAGAACTTCTTCGTTTCAGATTATTAGGAGGTATAAAATGGCTAAATGGGTTTATTTATTTAAAGAAGGGAATGCGGATATGCGAAACCTTCTTGGTGGCAAGGGCGCTAACTTAGCGGAAATGACAAATTTGGGTTTACCTATTCCACAGGGTTTTACAGTAACAACAGAGGCTTGTACTAATTATTATGACAGTGGAAAAAAAATAACAGATGAAATTAGAAGTCAAATTTTTGAAGCGCTTGGACAATTAGAACAGATCCAAGGAAAAAAATTTGGTGATACCAATGATCCATTATTAGTATCAGTTCGTTCCGGTGCCAGAGCATCTATGCCTGGTATGATGGATACGATTTTAAACTTAGGTCTGAATGATATAGCGGTTGAAGGCTTCGCTAGAAAAACAGGCAATCCTAGATTTGCCTATGATTCTTATAGAAGATTTATTCAAATGTTCTCCGATGTAGTTATGGAAATTAGTAAATCTAAGTTCGAAAGAGTTTTAGATGAAATAAAGGAAGCAAAAGGTACCAATTATGATACAGACCTTGATGCGGATGATTTAAAAGAAGTAATAGTACGCTACAAAGCATTATATAAAGAAGAAAAGGGCGAGGATTTTCCACAAGATCCAAAAGATCAGTTGATGGAATCAGTAAAGGCAGTATTTCGTTCTTGGGACAACCCACGGGCAATTGTTTATAGAAGAATGAATGATATTCCTGGAGACTGGGGAACGGCTGTAAACGTACAAGCTATGGTATTTGGAAATATGGGCAATACATCGGGCACCGGTGTTGCTTTTACGCGGAATCCATCCACGGGTGAAAAAGGAATATATGGTGAGTACTTAATTAATGCGCAAGGTGAGGATGTTGTTGCAGGTATTCGTACTCCACAGCCAATAACCAAGTTAGAAGAAGATTTACCGGAATGTTATAAAGAATTTATTGCAATTGCAAATAAATTAGAAAATCATTACCGTGATATGCAAGATATGGAGTTTACCATTCAGGAAGGTAAGTTGTATTTCTTACAAACCCGTAATGGTAAGCGAACAGCACCTGCTGCTATCCAAATTGCGTGTGATTTGGTTGATGAGGAAAAAATCACGCCGGAAGAAGCAGTTTGTAGAATCGAAGCAAAATCTTTAGATCAATTACTTCATCCGACCTTCGATCCGGCTGCATTAAATGCAGGTAAGGTAATGGGCTCTGCACTTCCAGCCTCTCCAGGGGCGGCTGCAGGTAAGGTTTATTTTACAGCAGAAGAAGCAAAAAATGCTCACGACGGAGGAGAGAGAGTAATACTAGTACGTTTGGAGACTTCGCCAGAAGATATTGAAGGTATGCATGCAGCGGAAGGTATCTTAACAGGAAGAGGGGGAATGACGTCCCATGCGGCAGTCGTTGCGCGTGGAATGGGAACGGCCTGTGTATCTGGATGCAGCGAAATGAAGATTGATGAAGATGCCAAAGTCTTTGAACTAGGCGGGGAGATAATAAAAGAAGGTGATTACATATCCTTAGATGGATCCACGGGTAAAATCTATTTAGGGGATATTAAGACAATTGAAGCTTCTGTTAGTGGAAATTTTGGCAGGATTATGGCATGGGCAGATCAATTTAGAACGTTAAAGGTTAGAACCAATGCCGACACGCCAGAAGATGCGGAGAATGCAGTTAAGTTGGGGGCAGAAGGCATTGGGCTTTGCCGTACGGAGCATATGTTCTTTGAGGAGGATAGAATTGCCAAAATCAGAAAAATGATCCTCTCTAAGACGGTGGAGGCGAGAGAAAAAGCTTTAAATGAGTTAATCCCATTCCAAAAAGGTGACTTTAAAGCAATTTATGAAGTTATGGAAGGAAAACCGGTTACCATTCGTTTCTTGGATCCACCATTACATGAATTTGTACCGACAAAAAGTGAAGATATGGCAGCTTTAGCAAAAGACATGGGATTGACCATTGAAGAGGTAAGAGCTACGTGTGAATCCTTACATGAGTTTAACCCAATGATGGGTCATAGAGGTTGCCGTCTAGCCGTAACTTATCCTGAAATCGCTAAGATGCAAACAAGAGCAGTTATGGAAGCTGCAATTGAAGTAAAAGAGGAAAAGGGATTTGATATTGTTCCTGAAATAATGATTCCTCTCGTTGGGGAAAAGAAAGAATTAAAATATGTTAAGGATATTGTAGTAGAAGTGGCAGAGACCATTAAGAAGGAAAAGAACTCTGATATCCAATATCATATTGGAACAATGATTGAAATTCCACGTGCAGCTTTATTAGCAGATGAAATTGCACAAGAGGCAGAATTCTTCTCTTTTGGAACAAATGATTTGACACAGATGACATTTGGTTTCTCCCGAGATGATGCGGGTAAATTTTTAGATTCTTACTATAAAGCTAAGATTTATGAGTCTGATCCATTTGCGAGACTTGACCAGAATGGTGTAGGTCAACTAGTGAAGATGGCATCTGAAAAAGGTCGAGCTTCTAGACCAGGCATAAAACTTGGGATTTGTGGAGAACATGGTGGAGATCCATCTACTGTTGAGTTTTGTCATAAAGTTGGATTAAATTATGTTTCTTGTTCTCCGTATCGTGTGCCAATTGCTCGCTTAGCAGCAGCCCAGGCGACATTGAAAAATAAATAAAAATAATATGAAATACAGTTAAAAAGTTCCCTCCTAATAAATCACGAATCGCGGCCGTGAAATTTACTAGGGGGGAGCTTTTAGTCTGCCTATTTTTAATCTATTAATAGAAATCTATATGATTCTTTGGGATTCTAATTCGGAATAAATTGAAAAAGATGTGAAGGAGAAATACTCGCTTTTAAGAACCAAATTTCTTGGTAAAGCCATCAAAGTCATTTAGATAATGTTCCCACATATTAATCGTTAGACTCTTAATCTCTGATATGTTTTCTTGAATACTCTGTTGCAGGATCTCGCTTAATATATTTGACTTAAAAAAATATAATTTTTCTTGGTTATGTACAGGATGAATTGTATAAACGACACTAAAGTCATCGAAGAAAAATACAGCTGCTTTTGGCATTTCATTTTGTATAATTTGAAATTTATTGTACCCTTCTTTGGAAAAATAAGAGGGGAGACGTTTCAAATACAATATCCGTTCCTCTGGAGAAAGGTATATAGACCCCATTAGGGGGACGAATATCTTTCCACTGTAATAAAAACTATCCATGGATGAGAGGGATGTGATAAACTTTGTATTTTTTGTAAGAATGGTGTGAAATAATTTCAGTATAGTTTCTTTTGTAGTTTCACTAACATCGGATTCCTTCAAGTCTAATTTATTGACTAAATAGCCAAGCGCTATAAAATTATATACAATTTTTAAAGGTTTGTTTAATTGGGAGACTACATAATCAGAATGGGTATCAAGGTAGGTTAATACTTCGTCTCTCGTATAACTGATTTTTTCTATTTTGTTTTTCATAAGAGAACTAAAAAAATTTTCTAGATAGACAGTTTGATTGATAACTGTTAATGTCGTTAGGTCATCTGCATGAACATTTAAAATTAGAAGAAAATAACCCTTTAAAAGTAAGAACGGCTGCTGCATATCGTTACTTGATTGGAACAAATATAGATTTGTATTTTTATGAAAGTCTACTAAATTTGATAGAAAGTTGCTAGGATGATCAGGAGAGTCTTCTTTCACTGATATATCCATTATAAGGTTGAACATATATTTACGAGAATACTCTTTCGGTATCAAAATTTTAATATGTCGTAAAAAATCGTTGTAAAATTTGTTGAAAATGCGATAAGAACCGTAGAATTCAAGGGGAGTTTCTTTATTTTTTATCAGATAGTCGGAATTGATAATGCAAAAATAATTAAGTATTTCATTCTTTCCCCAAATACATATGTTTTTCGTATCGTAATTGACGTGCATATAATTTTTTATTTTTAGGTCTTTGTCGAGGGCATAACCAAGTGCAGTCTCTAGGAATGCTTCCAGTTCGTGCTCGGTACGAAAGTCATAAATGATAGGAAAGATTTTTCTAAACTTGATATAGCAACTGACCTCATAAATTTCCTGTGTAAAATAAAGAGCGGCTTGTTTACAAAAGATCATCTTCTCTTGGAGAACCGGTATTTTTCCTCCAGATAGAATTTTACTCAAGCCGCTTGGTGACATATTCATATCTAAAGCAAAATCAGTTTTGCTTTTTTTTGATATTCTTATCAATTCGTCTAAAAGTACACCAATCACAGTTTTCAACTTAAATGCTCCTTAATTTATTGTCCGATTAAATGCCAGTAAACTATAATCCAAACTTTCAAAAAAAAGAAAATATTGGAATTATTTTCCTTTTAATCTTACTTATGTTATACACTATTTTCCCTTTTTTTTCAAGCACCGATTCGACGAAAGTTTTATACTAGTAACGATATAATTGAATATATTAAAAGTAGGGAGGAAGTACAATCATGAAGCTAAAACAAAGACGATTGTTTCTAAGTTTAGTGTCGGTGATTATTATGTTATGCAACTCTTTTTTTTCAGAAGTGACTAGTTATGCCCATGAAAATACGTTGGCTGCTACTGCGTCGTCTAATAGTCTATCGAATGAAAAGGAGCAGGAGAGTATTCACTTAAGCGAATCGAACGTTACGAATGATATTCAAAATGGAGGAGCCTTTTACGAAGATGTTCCAGAAGCTAAATCTAGTTTATTAGGTGCAGCACAATACTTTCATATTTTTGCTAAAAGAGCGAATCTTTATGCACATACAAATGGAAATTTAGCGGTTGCAGACTTAAATGGGAATGTTAATTTTGGTACCAATATCCATGAAGGTCTTGTAAAGAAGGATATTGCTTATATTCAAAATATAACGAATATTGGAAGTTCCTCATTTGTAACAGCACAGGGGGGGAGAAGTAATAAAGTTGTTTTTGGAAAGAATATTCAAATTGATGGTAGTAACCCCTCACGTCCTATGGTAAACAATACATTTATGGATCATCTAAAGTTGAGTGAAGTGTATCAAGATAAGGATGAAGGTACGTATATTAATTTCGAGAAAGAGATGCCTTCCCTAGAACGTACCTCGAAGCACTTATCAGAGCAGACTTCTAATGGCGCTGTTAAATTTGATTTTAGTGATAGGAATAATCGGACAATTGATGTAAGTAATATTGATGATTCTCCAATTTATATTAATCTTAGCATTGATGTTTTATCTGAGGCAACTCCAGTGAAAATCTTAGGCTTGACCGAAAATAAAAACGTAATTATTAATGTAGATGTATTAGGTAGTAATGCAAATATTAATTCAAAAATTGTCCTAGTATATAAAAATCAAATCGAACGTGCTAATAAGGAAACGGAATATTTTAAAGATGCTACATTGCTATGGAATTTTTATAATACTTATGAAGATCAAATCATTAATATAAATGCTCCGTTTCAGGGAACGATACTGGCAATTAATACTGAAATAAATGCAAATCAAAATGTGGATGGTAGTTTGATTGCGAAAACAGTTAATGTTAAAGCGGAAACACACCGTTGGGA
>JBKTKK010000037.1:0-13742 GCA_047242405.1 Lachnospiraceae bacterium
GATAAGGCTATGCAAATGCTGAAAGCCAAGTTATTAATGATGAAGAAGCAGGAGAATGCAGATAAAATTTCAGATATTCGTGGAGAAATAAAAGAAATTGGTTGGGGAAATCAGATACGTTCTTACGTATTGCAACCATACACAATGGTAAAGGATCATCGTACTGGCGCAGAGAGTGGCAATGTATCCGCTGTGTTAGATGGAGATATCGATTTATTTATTAATTCGTATTTGAAATGGATTAGTACAGGAAACATAGAGAAAGATGAGTAAAAAGGAGGCTGCTGCAGGATGGTGAATGAAACCAACTTCAGTAGCTTTTTTTTATAATGTTTAATTACATTTTCGCTAGAAGGAGATAAAGCAAAAAAGTAGTTGCTTTATTATGGTAATTATGATAAAATATCTCTCTAGTAAATACAATTGTACATGATTGGCGAACATGCTTAAAATATGGGAAAGAGTGCGTGTTTGTCCATTCGGTGTGTAAAAGATAGAGGTTGGAAATGGAAGATAAGAGTAAATATTATGTAGTGAAACAAAAGGCTGTACCAGAAGTGCTTTTAAAAGTTGTAGAAGCTAAAAGGTTGCTCGAATCTGAAAAGGTATTAACTATAAATGAAGCAGCGGAAGCAGTTGGTATTAGTCGTAGTTCTTTTTATAAGTATAAAGATGATATATTCCCATTCCGTGATAATGTAAGAGGGAAGACAGTAACATTCGTTTTACAGATGGATGATGTACCTGGTTTACTTTCGAATGTCTTGCAAAAAATCGCAGAGTTCAACGCAAATATTCTTACAATACATCAAACAATACCAATTAACGGGGTAGCTTCTTTAACTTTGAGTGTGGATGTATTGCCGGTTACAGGCGATCTATCAAAAATGATTGAAGAGATTGAAGGTTTGGCTGGAATTCATTATTTAAAAATACTTGCCAGAGAGTAATCGAAAAAGAAATTCATAAGACGTTTACAAGAAACGGAATGGAGGAAGAAAATGATTCATATAGCTGTATTAGGGTACGGAAATATTGGTTCTGGAGTTGTAGAAGTTTTGAATAGGAACAACGAACATGTTGCAGCAAAAGCTGGTGAGGAGATCGAGGTAAAATATGTACTGGATCTTCGTGATTTTCCTGGCGATCCAATGGAAAGCAGAGTTGTTCATGACATTCATGTGATTCTTAATGATCCAGAGGTTAAAATAGTAGTAGAAACAATGGGCGGCACAAATCCTGCATATGAGTTTGTGAAAGCTGCACTATTGGCCGGGAAAAGTGTTACGACATCGAATAAAGAACTAGTAGCAAAACATGGCGCAGAATTATTAGAAATAGCCGCACAAAATAATCTTAATTTCTTGTTTGAAGCCAGTGTTGGCGGTGGTATACCAATAATACGACCTTTAAATCAATCGGTTACTTCTGATGAGATATATGAAATTACAGGTATTTTAAACGGTACTACCAACTTTATGCTCACTAAGATGGATCAAGAGGGTATGACGTTTGATGCGGTATTAAAAGAAGCACAAGATAGAGGTTACGCAGAAAGAAATCCAGAGGCAGATGTGGAAGGATATGATGCGTGTAGAAAAATAGCAATTCTATCTTCCTTGGCCTTTGGCTCTCAAGTTGATTATGGGGATATCTACACAGAGGGTATTACAAAAATAAGTGATATAGATATGAAGTATGCAAAGAAGCTAGGTATGACAGTAAAATTGTTTGGTACTAGTAAGAAGGAAAATGGAAAGATATTTGCCATGGTTTCACCAGTTATGGTTATGGGAGATCATCCACTTAGCAGTGTGCACGGGGTAATGAATGGTATTTTGGTTCGTGGTGAAGTGATTGGGGATTTAATGTTTTACGGGGCAGGGGCTGGGAAGCTCCCGACCGCCAGCGCGGTTGTAGCCGATATCATTGACGAAGTGAAACACCTGAACAGAAATATTATGACAAAATGGAGCAAGGAAAAGTTAACACTGGCAGATCATAAAAAATCGGAAAGACAATTTTTTGTTCGAATTAGCAATGGTACAGAAAATAGTATGGATGAGATTGCTAAAGTGTTTGGTTCTAATAACCCCATTTCCTTACCAGATTATGATGAGTTTGCAGTCATTACAAGAAAAATGTCAGAGGAAGAATTTTACAAAAAAGCTGGACAGATAACAGGTATTATTAGTAAAATACGTATTGCAGAGTAGTAGCATGTTTAATACTACGAGAGGGAAAGCAATAAAAAGGGAAGGACAGTAGGATATGTTAATTGTAAAGAAGTTCGGAGGTAGTTCTGTAGCTGACAAAGAAAAAATCTTTAATGTAGCAAACCGTTGCTTACAAGATTATAAAGATGGTCACAGTGTTATTGTCGTATTATCAGCTATGGGGAAAACAACAGACCAGCTTTTAGCAAATGCAGCAGATGTTAATCCATTTGCTTCAAAGAGAGAATTAGATATGCTCCTTACAACGGGTGAGCAGGTATCCGTTGCATTAATGTCGATGGCGTTTCAGGCATTAGGAGTACCAGCTATTTCTTTAAATGCATGGCAAGTGGCTATGCATACAACGAGCGCTTATAGTATTTCGAAGATTAAGCGTATTGATACGGAAAGGGTACAGCGAGAATTAGATATGAGAAAGATTGTTGTTGTAACTGGTTTTCAAGGTATCAATAAATACGATGATTATACGACGTTAGGGCGAGGGGGATCGGATACGACTGCAGTGGCTTTAGCAGCTGCATTGCATGCGGATAAGTGTGAAATTTATACCGATGTAGAGGGCGTATATACCGCAGACCCGCGAGTGGTACCAAATGCTAAAAAGATGGTTGAAGTTACATATGATGAGATGTTGGATTTTACATCATTAGGTGCAAAAGTATTGCACAACAGATCCGTAGAAATGGCTAAGAAATACGGAGTACAATTAATTGTCCGTTCAAGTCTGACAACTGCAGAAGGGACCGTTGTAAAGGAGGAGACAAGAAAGATGGAGAAAATGTTAGTAAGTGGCGTTGCTGCTGATAAAAATACAGCTAGAATATCGGTTATTGGTGTGAAGGACGAACCAGGCATCGCTTTCCGTGTATTTAACTATTTATCAAGTAAGAGTATCAATGTGGATATTATATTACAGTCAGTAGGACGTGACGGTACGAAGGATATTTCCTTTACCGTAGCGAAAACTGATTTAGCAGATGCACTTCAGATTATTCATGACAATATGGATGCGATTACTGCAAAGAATGTAGAGTATGAAGAAAATGTTTCGAAGGTCTCCATTATTGGGGCAGGTATGACTTCGAATCCAGGAGTGGCTGCGAAGATGTTTGAAGCATTATTTAATGTAGGGGTAAATATTAAGATGATTTCAACTTCAGAAATTCGAATTACAGTTCTAATTGATGAGGCTGATACGGAAAGAGCGATGCGTGCAGTACATGATGCTTTTTCTTTAGGTGAGTAATAAAATAAGATGAAAAAAAGGGAAAAAGAAATTCTTTCTATTGATGAGACTCTTTATCGCGTATTGTTAGGGGTAATCATAACATTACTTATTTTATACGTAATAATGAAAATACTGCCTATTCCTGCCCAGCTGATTTCAGGACCGTGTTTGATACGTGCCATCTTTGGAATCTATTGTCCAGGATGTGGTGGAACCCGAGCACTGCGATTTTTGTTCCATGGAGATATCGTAGATAGCATTTATTATCACCCATTAGTTGTATATATGGCTGGATTTATCATCGTATTTCTCTCTTCCCATACATTGAAGCATTTGACGAATGGACGGGTAAAAGGATTACATTATAAAAGTCTTTATTGCTATATCGCAATCATAATATTGATTTTAAATTTTTTATGGAAGAATTATTATGTGGTTTTTCGAGGAATTGCCTTAATACCATAAAAAAACATGCAAATAAGTGGGGACTTATTTGCATGTTTTTTTATTATACTAGAAAAGATGTAAAAAGAATCCAAGGTCACTTGTATCAATTCCCATCTGTCGAAGCATTTCTAAATAGCTATTCATAAATGTGGGATCGGTCATAATCCATACGAGTATTAAGGTGAAAACAATACCCAAAAGAATACCAATTACCCCAAGAACTATAGCAGCTATAGCAAGGCCGTGCATTTTTTGTCCTTTTTTGGATAAAATGGCAAGAACGATGGCAACAACAGAACCTATGATTAATAAATAGTTACCACTTGGTGCACAACAACACAAGAAATAAGATACGATACTAATTACAAAGGACGTTATAACAAGGTTATTCGGTGTATTTTTAATGGGTTGGTTAAAAGGTCCATTTGGATTACCATTATTATAGCCATTGTTATTATAGCCATTGTTATTATAGCCATTGTTGTTATAGCCATTGTTGTTATAGCCATTGTTATTATAACCGTTGTTATTATAGCCATTTTGCCTGTATCCATCATTGTTTGGGTTGCTATTGGGGCGTTGTTCTTCGTTTCCATTAACTACATTTTCCTGCTGCCCATTTTCGCTACGATTTGGTGCCTCATTATTAGGATATTCACCGTAGTATTTGTTGTCGCTCATAATGTGCCTCCTCTTTTGAGAATTTTTGATAATCACACGACGTTTGTTTTGATTGTAACATGAACCTTTTAAATTAGCAATGTGAAATTCTTGCGAAAAAGCTGTATATACCGTATAATAACTAACAGCAGATAGCATGTGCCTTTCGACGGAAGACATAAAGATATGGAGGATTAAGATGGATATTATAAAGAAGCTCCATGAAGAGCTTAATATTAAAATTCCTCAAGTTGAGGCAGTTATTCAATTAATTGACGAAGGAAATACAATTCCATTTATCGCCCGTTATAGAAAAGAGATGCACGGCGGGCTAAATGATGAAATATTGCGTAATTTTGATGAACGACTAAAGTATCTAAGAAATTTAGAAGAACGGAAAGTTTTGGTATTAACAACCATTGAAGAACAGGGGAAGCTAACAGAAAGCTTAAAAAAAGAGATTGAAGCAGCGGAAACTTTAGTGTCGGTAGAAGACTTGTATCGTCCATATAAGCCGAAACGAAGAACCCGGGCCACTATTGCGAAAGAAAAAGGCCTTGAGCCCTTTGCAGATCTTTTACTATTACAAAATCTAACAGAACCAGCATTAAGTGAGGCAACTCGATTTATTAATATAGAAAAAGAAGTTAAGACTGCAGAGGATGCTCTTAATGGTGCAATGGATATTATTGCAGAACGTGTTTCGGAGAATGCCCAATATCGTACTTATATACGAAACATTACCGCCAATGAAGGGAAGTTAGTTTCTTCTGCAAAAGATGAGAAGCTGGAATCGGTATATGAGATGTATTACAATTATGAATCACCCATTCTTAAAACAGCTGGACATCGGGTATTAGCAATAAATCGAGGGGAAAAGGAAAAGATATTATCGATAAAGGTAGAAGCGCCACAAGATAAGATTATACAATACTTGGAAAAACAAATTATTGTAAGTGAGAACCAATATACAACTCCAGTCCTAAGAGATGTTATTTTCGATAGTTATAATCGATTAATCGGGCCCGCAATCGAACGTGAAATCCGTAGTGATTTAACAGAGAAAGCGGAAGACGGCGCCATTAAGGTTTTTGGTAAGAATCTAACACAGTTATTAATGCAGCCTCCGATTGCGGGACAAGTGGTTTTAGGCTGGGATCCGGCCTTTCGAACGGGTTGTAAATTAGCGGTAGTGGATCAGACAGGAAAGGTGTTGGATACGATAGTTATTTATCCAACAGCGCCTCAAAATAAAGTAGAAGCTGCAAAAAAGGTAGTAAAGAATCTTATTGATAAATATCATATAACGTTAATTTCAATTGGTAATGGAACGGCATCAAGGGAGTCTGAAATGATTGTTGTTGATATGCTAAAAGAGTTTAAGCTAGGTGTTTCCTATGTAATAACAAATGAAGCCGGTGCATCGGTATATTCTGCAAGTAAATTGGCAACGGAAGAATTCCCACAATATGATGTTGGGCAAAGAAGCGCAGTATCGATTGCACGGCGTGTACAGGATCCATTGGCAGAACTCGTGAAAATTGATCCAAAATCGATCGGTGTTGGTCAATATCAGCATGATATGAATCAGAAAAAATTAAGTGAGGCTTTGCATGCAGTAGTTGAAGACTGTGTTAACCATGTAGGTGTAGATTTAAACACGGCTTCTGCTTCCTTGCTTGAGTATATATCTGGCATAAGTAAAACAATTGCAAAGAATATCGTTTCTTTCAGAGAAAAAAATGGAAGATTCACAAATAGAAAACAATTGTTAAAGGTAGAGAAGCTTGGACCAAAGGCTTTTCAACAATGTGCTGGGTTTATGAGAATTGTAGGGGGCGATGAGCCATTGGATGCAACGGCTGTTCATCCGGAAAGTTATGCGGTAGCCAAAGGAATTCTAGAAAAAGCGGGATTGAAGTCAGAGGATATATTGACGGGTAGTGCAAAAGGTATAACGAAAAAAGTAAACATTCAAAGTTTATCCGAGGAAATTCAAGTAGGGGAAATGACATTATCTGATATATTAAAAGAACTGGAAAAACCTGCAAGAGATCCTAGAGATGAAATGCCAAAACCAATTTTACGTACCGATGTTTTAGAAATGAAAGATTTGACAGAAGGTATGATTTTAAAGGGAACCGTTCGAAATGTTATCGATTTTGGAGCATTTATAGATATTGGCGTTCATCAAGATGGTCTTGTTCATATTTCACAGATGACGGATCGCTTTATTAAACATCCTCTGGATGTAGTGAGTGTCGGCGATATTGTTGAAGTTAAAGTTATGAGCGTAGATGTCGCAAAGAAAAGAATTCAGTTGACAATGAAAATATAGTTGACTATAATAAAAAAAGTGTTATATCATTAAAATAATAAAGGAAATTCTTCGGGGCAGGGTGCGATTCCCTACCGGCGGTATAGTCCGTGACCCGCATTAGCGGTGGATTTGGTGAAATTCCAAAACCGACAGTATAGTCTGGATGAGAGAAGATTAGGTTTGTGTAGTTTTGCGCACATAAGGTCCCTGGATGCTTTGCATTCCGGGATTTTTCTATTTCCACCTCTTACCCAACTAGATTTCCGGAAAGTAGGGGACATTTCTATGTTTATTACAGCAACAAACTTATGGGAATCGGCAAAGGAGAATGTCGGATTCCTACTCGTTTCAGCCATTATTATTGCGGCAATTTTTTTCTTCGCATATCAAGCGGAAAATTGGATGAATCGGAATAAGAAGGAAAATCAAAAGGTGGATCTTTCCAAACGTCTTGCTTTCATCGGGATGTTTTCGGCTATTTCTACGGTATTAATGTTATTTGAATTGCCTTTATGGTTTGCTCCTGGATTTTATAAGTTGGATTTTAGTGAAATTCCAGTTTTAATCTGTAGCTTTGCAATGGGACCTGTAGCTGGGATATTTGTGGAATTATGTAAAGTACTTCTAAAACTTGTTATAAAAGGTACATCAACAGCCTTTGTTGGAGATTTTGCAAATTTCGTAATTGGTAGTACCTTGATTTTACCAGCAGCTATTATATACCAATTTCGCAAAACAAAAAAGGGTGCCATTATAGGTGTTATTGTAGGAACGCTTGTTATGACCGTTTTTGGTAGTGCATTTAATGCAGTGTACTTATTGCCTAAGTTCGCACAACTTTATGGCATGTCGCTAGATGCTATTATACAGATGGGTACAGCAGTCAATCCTTCTATTACGAATGTTTCCACATTAGTACTCTTTGCGGTTGTACCAATGAACTTATTAAAGGGAGTGTTAGATTCTATAGTTGTTGTACTTATCTATAAATATATTAGTAGGGTGATGCATCGTACATTTTCCAATTGATAGCCTTTCCTTGTTTTCTTTTAGGTATTTAAGGTCTGTGTTGTATAAAACTGATTGTATTTTGGCAATAGTTTGTTATAATAGTAACAGATTCTTGGTGTGATGCTTACAAGAAAAGAGATGGAGGCAGTAATGAAAAAAGAAATACAGATTGAAGCGGAAGTTACTGCAAACGATATGTTTCGATTTCTGCTTTATCATAATTACTGCAGGTTCAGCGGACTATTAAGCATTGTGTTCAGTTGTGCCTGCTTTATTCTTGCGATCGTTACTTTGGGAGAAGTTAAAATCACAGGTACGGTAGCGCTTCTAGTAATCGGTGGACTATTTTCTTTTTATCAGCCGTTTGCATTGTATCAGAAGGCGAAAAAACAGGTAAGAAAGAACGCCAGTTTAAGGGAGCGATTAACTTACGTATTTGACGAAGATAAGATTACGATAAAACTTCAAGACACAGAAGCCGTTTTGGGTTGGGATGATGTAACAAAGGTTGTTGGATTAAGAAAAAATATTTTGATTTACAATGGACCAGTAAGAGCAAATGTTATTCCACGTAAGGGTATTGAAGAGGAAGCTAGACAAATTTTGGAGCTTGCTAGAAGTAAAAAAAGTCCATATTTTGTAAAAGGTAGATAATAGTGGAGGAATGATGGTAGTTAATACACAAAGCGCAAAGGAAACGTTTGAACTAGGTAAAAGAATAGGACAAGGCGCAAAAGCCGGACAGATTTATTGTCTGGACGGTGATTTAGGAGTGGGGAAAACTGTATTTACACAAGGTTTTGCTGCTGGTTTAGAGATAGCAGAGCCAGTTAGTAGTCCCACATTTACAATTATTCAGGAGTATGACTGTGGGCGTTTGCCTTTCTATCATTTTGATGTATACCGAATTGGCGCTGTGGAAGAGATGGATGAAATCGGTTATGAAGATTATTTTTACGGCAATGGTGTATGTCTGGTTGAGTGGGCAACGTTGATACAGGATATTCTGCCATCGGAAGCGAGTTATATTACAATTAAGAAAGATCCCATGAAAGGGTTTGATTTTAGAGAGATACAAATAGAAGAAAGAAAATAATAACGGAGGAGTTCTCCATGCGAATTTTAGGTATTGAAAGTTCATCACTAGTTGCAAGTGTTGCAATATTGACAGAGGATGAAATAACTGCGGAATATACGCTTAACTTTAAAAAGACGCATTCCCAAACATTGTTACCAATGATTGATACAATTATAAAAATGACGGAGTTGGATTTAGATAGTATAGATGCCATTGCCGTATCCGCGGGGCCCGGATCATTTACTGGGTTAAGAATTGGTTCGGCTACTGCTAAGGGATTAGGACTTGCTTTAAAAAAGCCATTGATCCATATTCCTACAGTAGAGGCAATGGCGTATCAGTGTTACAGTTCGAATTATATGATTTGTCCTATTATGGATGCCCGTAGAAATCAGGTTTATACCGGGCTATATGAATTTGACGGACAGAATTTTCGTATTATCAAAGACCAGACAGCACTTGATATAAAAGAGCTTATGGCGGAAATAAACGGAACTGGAAAGCATACGCTATTTTTAGGTGATGGGGTACCGGTTTACAAAGATCAGATTATTGAATTAGCGAATCATCCATATTCTTTTGCACCCCCTTTTATGAACCGTCAGCGTGCAGCGGCAGTTGCTTCTCTAGGTGCAGTGTATTACAAAGAAGGGAAGATTGAGACGGCGGCAGATCACGAACCAGATTATTTAAGAAAGTCACAGGCGGAAAGAGAAATGGAAGAAAAGAACAGAATGGGAGCAGTATAGTGGAGTATCAAATTCGTTGTATGATGGAGGAAGATATTAAACATGTTGCGAATCTAGAAAAAAATGTTTTTACTACCCCTTGGTCAGAGAAAAGTCTTCAAGATTGCATATCGAGGAAAGAATACCACTTCTTCGTGGCGGATGTTAATGGGACGATTGCTGGATATATTGGTTTATATACCGTATTAGACGAAGGAGATATAACAAATGTTGCAGTACTACCACAATATAGAAGGTTTGGTATCGGTAAGGGGTTGGTACAAAGTGCGTTAGAATTTTGTCGCAACTCTAATATTGTGGCGGTTACTTTAGAGGTTAGAAAAAGCAATGAGGCAGCAAGATCACTTTATACAAAACTTGGGTTTGAAGTACAAGGTATCCGTAAGAGTTATTATCAAAAACCGACAGAAGATGGCATAATTATGTGGAACAGCCATTTATGAGAACAATTACCATTGAAATTGATGTATAGAATCCGTTACAATAAACATGGAGATATAGTAGGGCAAAGTCTCTGCATTTTTAATTTTTATTCCGCAAGTTTACAGGTAAGGAGGATATATATGGTTAAATACAAGGAGCAAAGTCCGACAGAGATGGAAGCGGTAATCTGCAATCGTTGTGGGAAAGTTATAACTGTATTAAATGGAATTGCGATGGGGGACTACCTATCTGTAAAAAAAACCTGGGGATATTTTTCGGAGAAAGATGAAGAATGTCATAGTTTTGATTTGTGTGAGAATTGTTACGATGAGCTGATTCAGGGGTTTGTTATTCCTGTTCAGATTGAAGATGAAAATGAATTATTATAAGAGGTTAAATTATGTTGGATATATGTTTGCTGGGAACAGGCGGGATGATGCCATTGCCCTATCGATTTCTCACATCAATGATGGCCCGTTTTAACGGGAAGAGTCTTTTGATTGACTGCGGTGAAGGAACACAGGTTGCGGTCAAAGAAAAAGGTTGGAGTTTTAAACCTATTGATGTTATATGTTTTACCCACTACCATGCAGACCATATTAGCGGTTTGCCTGGTCTGTTATTAACTATGGGAAATGCAGAGCGCACAGAGCCGGTAACTATGATTGGGCCGAAAGGGTTAGAACGGGTCGTTTCTGCGCTACGTACAATTGCTCCGGAACTCCCATTTCAAATAAAATTTATTGAATTATCAGAAGCGGAACATCGCTTCTCCATTAGTGGATTTGAGATTGAAGCGTTTCGTGTAAACCACAATGTTATGTGTTATGGCTATAGTATTTCAATTCCTAGAGCTGGAAAGTTTTCCGTAGATCGTGCAAAAGAGGCAGATATTCCTATGAAATATTGGAATCCATTGCAAAAGGGAGAGACCATTGAAGTAGATGGAAGAGTATTAACACCAGATATGGTATTGGGCGCTCCTCGTAAAGGGATTCGTGTCACGTATACGACCGATAGCCGTCCAACTGCATCCATTGTTGAGCATGCAAAAGGTAGCGACTTGTTTATATGTGAAGGAATGTACGGTGAGAAGGGAAAAGAAGGTAAAGCAAGGGAATATAAGCATATGACATTCTATGAAGCTGCTGCCATGGCGAAAGAGGCGGAGCCAAAAGAATTATGGTTAACCCATTATAGCCCATCCTTAACATGGCCAGAGGACTTTATGGAAGAGGTAAGAAGTATCTTCCCAAGGAGCTATGCGGCAAAAGATGGGCGTAGCATAGAGCTTGATTTTGAGGAGGATTAGTTCATGGAAAAGTGTAAGGATGAACAGGATGTATATATATTAGCAATTGAAAGTTCCTGTGATGAAACGGCAGCAGCGGTAGTGAAAAATGGACGACAGATTTTGAGTAATGTAATATCCTCACAAATCGATTTGCATACCTTATATGGTGGAGTTGTTCCTGAAATTGCTTCACGCAAACATATTGAGAAGATAAATCAAGTCATTGAAGCTGCGTTAGAAGAGGCAAAGGTAACGTTGGATGATATAACTGCAATCGGTGTAACATATGGGCCGGGACTCGTTGGTGCACTGTTAGTCGGTGTGGCAGAGGCAAAGGCCATTGCATTCGCGAAACAAAAGCCATTAGTTGGCGTGCATCATATTGAAGGGCATGTTGCAGCAAATTTTATTGAAAATTTGGAATTGGAACCGCCGTTTATGTGTTTAATTGTATCGGGTGGACATACACACCTTGTCGTAGTAAAAGATTATGGTGAATTTGAAATTATAGGCAGAACGAGGGATGATGCGGCAGGTGAGGCCTTTGATAAGGTGGCACGGGCCGTAGGTTTAGGATATCCAGGTGGTCCTAAAGTGGATAAGGAAGCGAAACAAGGAAATAAACATGCAATTGAATTCCCGAGAGCAAAGGTAGAAGGATCTCCTTATGACTTTAGCTTTAGTGGGTTAAAATCATCGGTATTAAACTATCTAAACCATGCGAAAATGGCAGGGGAGGAAATTAACCGTCCGGATTTGGTTGCATCGTTTCAAAATGCCGTTGTGGAATCTTTAGTTAGTAGGGCGATTGCTGCAACTAAGGAGTATGGGTATCATAAATTGGCAATTGCTGGAGGAGTAGCATCCAATAGTGCGTTGCGTGAGGCGATGATAGAGGCTTGTAAAAGAGAAGATATAGAGTTCTATTATCCTTCTCCTATTTATTGTACCGATAACGCGGCTATGATTGGTGTAGCGGCTTATTATGAATATAAAAAAGGTGCACGTCACGGGTGGGATTTAAATGCAATTCCAAACCTAAAACTTGGAGAACGCTAAAATGAGTAAGCTTTATGGAAAAAGTGCTGCAATTATTTTAGCGGCGGGCAGCGGTAAACGTATGAATTCGGCCGTTAAAAAGCAGTTTCTAGAGATAAATGGATTCCCAATTATTTACTATTCTCTAAAGGCGTTCGAGGAATATGGTGTTGATCGTATTATACTTGTAACGAGTGAAGGGGATGTAAATTATTGCGAGAGAGAAATAGTTGATAAATACGGGCTTCGTGTTGAAGCTGTAATTGAGGGTGGGAAAGAACGCTATCACTCTGTTTACGAAGGCTTAAAATACTTGGGAAATTGTGATGTTGTATTAATTCATGATGGAGCTAGACCTTGCCTAGATAATAAAATTATAGAACGTGCAATAGAAGGGGCTACCAATCATGGCGCCTGTATTGTTGGTATGCCAGTAAAAGATACGATAAAAATTACGGACGAAAATGGGTATGCGATTCAGACTCCTAAACGAGACTGTTTATGGGCGATTCAAACGCCACAAGCATTTTCTTATTCTTTGATTCTCCAAGCTTATGAAACGATGTTTGAAACTGTAGGTGGAGAAAAAAATATTACAGACGATGCAATGGTTGTAGAACGGTTTACACAAACGGAAGTAAAAGTTGTTGAAGGTAGTTATCAAAATATTAAAGTAACGACTCCGGATGATTTGGTTTTAGTTGAAAATTATTTGAATTGATGTTTGTTTTTTTTGTAAGAAAGTTCATTCAAGTATGGTGTATAAAACGTCCCAAATACTGTTAAAATAAGGGGAAAATCAACTTTCGAAAAAAATAAAAAAAAGTATTGACAATTTGATATAGAATGATAGAATAAATCCTGTCGCTGAACAAAAGCGATGTGAAAATAAAAAAAATAAAAAAGTGCTTGACAAGCAAAAGGACATGTTGTATAATATCAAAGCACTGTCAAGGAGAGGTGTCCGAGTGGTTTAAGGAGCTGGTCTTGAAAACCAGTGACTCCGAAAGGGGCCGTGGGTTCGAATCCCACCTTCTCCGTTCGATATATTTAATATATCGCTTAATTTATCAGCCTTCTCTTGGAGAAGTACCCAAGTGGCTGAAGGGGCTCCCCTGGAAAGGGAGTAGGTCGTTAGTAGCGGCGCGAGGGTTCAAATCCCTCCTTCTCCGTTGGTCTTACATGAGGGTGACCGATAAATTTGAACATTGATAACTGAACAGTATAACCAACCCTGAAAATTCTTTATAAAATGAG
>JBKTKK010000038.1:0-13164 GCA_047242405.1 Lachnospiraceae bacterium
CTTTAAATACCGTACAACGCAGACGCGTTGCACAACAATCTACGTCAGAAATATTTTTCTTTCCACCAAGACCCTGACAAATTAATTTGGACAATTCATCTTCACTAGAATCTTCTCCATTGGATTTTTTCTTTGCCTCTAAATCGCTACGACGGTATAATTTCACCTCGCTACTATCGTCACGACCTGGTGTTTTAAAATCAAACTTCTTAATCAAATAGTAGAATAGTAAATAATATATGATAAAATATCCAATACCTACTATAACTATCCAAATCCAGTTCGTCTTTGCATTCCCCTGAAGTACACCAAATAGGAACATATCAATCAGACCACCAGAGAATGTCATACCAACTCCAACGTTAAATACATGCATTAACATATATGCCAAACCGGCAAAGATACAATGAATTACATATAAAAATGGAGCTACAAATAAAAAGGTGAATTCCAATGGTTCCGTAATACCTGTCACCATAGAGGTTAATGCTGCGGATAGAAGCAGACCTGCAACAGCCTTCTTCTTTTCCGGTTTTGCTGCCTTATACATTGCAAGCGCAGCACCTGGCAAGCCAAATATCATTAATGGGAATTTACCAGCCATAAATCGAGTTGCAGAAACCGAAAAATGTTTAACCGTAGGATCTGCCAATTGGGCAAAGAAAATGTTTTGTGCACCTTCAATCGTTTTCCCAGCTACAACCATGGATCCACCCACGCCCGTTTGCCAAATTGGCAAGTAGAATACATGATGCAAACCAAATGGAATCAACGCTCTTTCGATTAGACCATATACCCAAGTCCCTGCATATCCAGATTCCAAAACAATGTTACCAATACTTGATATTCCTTGTTGCACAACAGGCCAAATAAAATACATAGCAATCCCCACTGCCGTGTATACCAATGCACAAATAATGGGAACAAACCTAGTACCTCCAAAGAAGGATAAAACCTGTGGAAGTTCAATTTTGTAAAATCGATTGTGCAAGGCTGCAACACCCAAACCTACGATGATACCACCAAACACACCCATCTGTAAGGATGTGATACCAACAACATCTGCAGTTGCACCCTCCAGTAAGGCATCTGCACCACCGTGGATTGAAATAAGTGCACTAATTGCAGCGTGCATAATAAAAAAGGCGATCACCGATGCTAAGGCTGCAACCTCTTTTTCCTTTTTTGCCATACCAATTGCTACACCCATGGCAAACAGAATCGGCAAGTTAGCAAAAACAACATCACCCGCTTTGCTCATTACCGTAAAAATCATACTTGGGATTGTACCTGGTCCCATAACATTAAGTAAACCATAGGATTCTAGCATTGTCTGATTGCTAAAAGACCCTCCGATACCGAGTAACAGTCCTGCTACTGGCAAAATAGCTATAGGCAACATAAAAGATCTACCTACACGTTGCATTACTCCAAAAAATTTGTCCTTCATTAACATTTACTCCTTTACATAGGCTCCTAAATGTATGTTTCGCTTTTTTGGGGACGTGTATACAAAAATAAATTTTTAATCCAAAAAAGACATTAACACACATAAACAACTGAAACATTTATGTATAGCTAATGCCTGCATTACCAGTAACATACTATGACCACACTAAAATAGCATATTTTATGCCAAATGTCAATATTTTATGTACATTCCTTCCTTTCATCACAGAAAAATTTAATATTTTTTATTCATCTTTTCACCCTTTGTTCTTGACGTTTGCCTAAATCTTTCATAAAAAGTACCAACATTGTTTCCAAAACAAGGAACAATTATCTTGCCATCCAGGCTCCATTTGTAAAATCTGGAATTGATACCGGATGACCGCCAAGGGCAATGGATTCTTCCGTGAGCAGTAGTTCAAAAATTTAAAAGTCGATCTCTACCAAAAAAGATGTTAGGCTATAATTGCTCTAACATCTTTTTTGCATCTGATTATAAATACTTCTTTAATTCATTTATAATTTCGCTATATTCCCCTTCACTTAATGTCTTTCTCTTTGGATCCATAGCAAAGGTGGTTCCCCATTCAAATTCATCCTCGTGATATTTGGGAACTAAATGAAAATGTAAATGATGCATAGTATCTCCATATGCGCCATAATTAATTTTGTCTGGACCAAATGCCTTTCTTATCGCTGTTGCAGCATGTGCAACATCATCTATAAAAGCTTTTCTTTCCTCTTCATTTAAATCACAAATTTCATCAACATGTAATTTACTTGCTACAATTAAACGTCCTTTATGACTTTGCTCTTTAAATAAGATAATTTTTGATGCTGGCAATTCACAGATTTTAATACCAAATTTATCTAATCGATCACCTTCAGCGCAATAAGCACAATTTTCATTCATAAGTTTCCCTCCATAAGTAAGATAGTGAATAATATAACCACTATATATCAGTTACATCAATTTTTCAACTTTAATTTCTTATCCCTTAATCCGCACTTCAAACGTTGTCCCATTTTTATCCGTATTTGCAACCTTAATTTCCCCCTCATGTAAGTCCACGATTCTCTTTACAAGGGCTAGGCCGAGGCCATTTCCTTTCGTTGCATGGGAACTATCACCTTGATAAAACTTATCGAAAATATGTGCCACTGTTTCTGCCTTCATCCCTTCGCCTTGATCGGTTACGGAAATGATGACCTCCCCTGCTTCTTTCATAATATCAATTTTTATAACTTTATGGCATGGGGAGAATTTTATAGCATTGTCAATCATATTAATCCAAACTTGATTAAGCAGTTCTTCATTTCCATATAAATATATTTCCTCACAATCAAAGGCAATCTCAATATTTTTTTCACTCCACTTACTTTCTAATAAAGCGATGACCCTTCTTATTTGTTCGCTTACATTATAGGAAACCTTATCTGTAACGATTGTCTGATTTTCAATTTTAGATAAATTTAAAACATTTGTTGCCAATTCGGTCAAACGATCTGCTTCACTTATAATAATATCCAAATATTCATTTCTTTCCTCTTCTGATAAATCTTCATATTTTAATATTTTCGCAAATCCTCGCACAGATACAATTGGCGTTTTAAACTCATGGGAAAAATTGTTAATAAAATCAGAGCGCAACATTTCAATACTCCCTAACTCCTCCACCATATGATTAAAACTCGTACTGAATCTCTGTAATTCACGCGGCCATTTTAAATGAATCCTAACATCAAAATCCCCCTGTGCCAAACGGTCTAAGGCATCAATAATTTCTCTTAACGGTGCAAGGGGAATACGGCTAACAAAAATTGCAATTATTGTTCCCAAAAGTACACTAAATAAAGCAAACACAAAAAATGGACTCATTGGTTTATGGTGCAAGGTAATATCAAAAATCCCAGCCTTTCTTAAAACGGAAAATAGAATAAAAAGGAGGGACGAAGTTAATACCATAATTATAAAGATAACTAGGGCAAACATGAGGGCTAGCTGTAGGCGCCCCCTTTTCTTTGAACATTTAATCACACTTTTTCACCGCCTTATAACCGATTCCTCGAATTGCTACGATTTCAAACTCCGGATATTCTTCGAATTTTTTACGCAAGCGATTAATATGAACATTTACAGTCGTATCCACAGTTTCTGACTCCACCCCCCAAATTTCATCCATTAACTGAATTCGTGTAAATATTTTATCCGGATAGGATAATAACTTATAGAGCAAGTAGAATTCTTTTTGTGGTAAAGTCTGAATATCCCTACCTCTTGATACTGTGAGTGCATCAATATCTAAAGTTACTTCTCCAATATGCAATTTCCGTTCATTAACAATTTGAGCACGACGAAGCAGTGCCTTAATACGAAGTAACATTTCTTCTTCATTCACTGGCTTTACCATATAATCATCTGTTCCGACAATAAAACCCTTGCATTTATCCTCTGGCAGTTGTTTGGCTGTCACCATTAAGATTGGTGTATTATCTTTACAACTCCTTAGCTGTTTTGTGAATTCATATCCATCCATTTTGGGCATCATAATATCAAGTATAATTAAGTCCACATGCTGTGTATCCATTAGATTCAAGGCGTCCATACCATTTTCTGCATGGTACGTTTGATAACCTGCTCGTCTTAATACTGCTTGCATTAACCGAGCCGTATTTTTATCATCTTCTACTACTAAAATCTGAAACATATATCGTCCTCCTAAACTCTTTAAGGTAAAGCTTCTATTAATAATAACATGTATTCGTGAACGAAAAATAAACAATCAATAGGAAAATTTTAGTTTAAGTTTATCTTCAGTTTCTAAAAACATTGTAGAATAAGAGACGTTAATTGAAATTCCGTTTCATAAAAATTAAAAAGGAGATAATTTATGCTTCAAATCAAGAACATATGTAAAAAATATACAACCGGTGATTTGGTGCAAACTGCCCTGGATAAGGTTAGTTTAAATTTCCGAGACAACGAGTTTGTTGCTATTCTCGGTCCAAGTGGATCCGGAAAGACAACGCTTCTAAACATAATTGGCGGTCTAGACCGTTATGACAGCGGTGACCTAATCATCAATGGAATATCCACAAAAAAATACAAAGACCGAGATTGGGATTCATACCGAAATCATACGATTGGCTTCGTTTTTCAAAGTTATAACTTAATTCCACACCAAACCGTTTTAGCAAATGTTGAATTAGCGCTTACAATTTCTGGAATTTCAAAAAGTGAAAGAAAAAAACGCGCAATTGAGGCACTGGAAAAGGTTGGGTTAGGCAGTCAGATTCATAAAAAACCAAACCAAATGTCCGGTGGTCAGATGCAAAGAGTCGCCATTGCCCGCGCCCTTGTAAATAATCCTGATATTTTATTAGCCGATGAACCTACTGGTGCATTGGATAGTGAAACAAGTGTTCAAGTTATGAATCTTTTAAAAGAAGTTGCCAAAGACCGATTAGTAATTATGGTTACTCATAACCCGGAATTAGCAGAACAATACGCAACTCGAATTGTAAAACTGCGTGATGGGAATATTAAAGAAGATTCGGCTCCATTCCAGGTGGTGGATGACCATGTATCTCCAACCCATAAAAACATGGGGAAAACATCCATGTCTTTCCTCACTGCCCTATCTTTAAGTTTAAATAACCTAAAGACAAAAAAAGCTAGAACTTTACTTACCGCCTTTGCAGGCAGCATCGGTATCATCGGTATTGCATTGATTTTGTCCCTATCCAGCGGCATTAATAATTACATCGATACTGTACAAAAGGATACACTATCTACCTATCCAGTCAGCTTAGAAAGTAATAGTGTTGATATCACATCCTTGATGGGGACGATGATGTCGCAAAATTCAGAAAATAGTGTAACCCATAATCTCGATAAGATATATTCGAATAATATTGTCTCTAATATGTTTTCCACGTTCACCCAGGAGACAAAAGCAAATGATTTAGGTTCTTTTAAATCGTACATTGAAAATAACGAATCAAAGATTAATGATTATGTTTCGGCCATTCAATATGGTTACAACCTTGATCTACAAATTTATCAATCCGATACTACAAATGGCGTTTTACAATTGAACCCAAGTGACTTAATGAGTCGTTATGGTATGGGCGGAGGTGAAAACTCTCTTGCCATGACTTCCATGGATGTATTCCAAGAAATGTTAGGCAATCGCGAACTTTTAGAATCACAATATGACATTGTATCTGGTCGTTTTCCAAATAACGACGCCTATGATGAAGTTGTACTCGTAGTAAATGAAAATAATGAGATTAGCGATATGGCTTTATATTCCATTGGTTTAATGGATCAAGATGACTACCATGATATCATGAAATCCGTTATGGCCGGAGAAGAAGTTGAAGAAGTTGATCAGGCCGTTTTCACTTATGATGATATTTTAAACACAACTTTTAAACTTGTTTTAAATACAGATTATTATCAGTATGATGATGCTACAAAAACGTGGAAAGATATGCGAGAAGATACCGACTATATGACTAACCTAGTAAACGATTCCTTAGAATTAAAGGTTGTTGGTATTATTCGCCCAAATCCTGATGCAAGCGCAACATCAATAAGTGGTGCCATTGGCTATACTTCTGCCCTTACAAACTATGTCGTTAATGAGATTAATGATAGTGAAATTGCAAAGGCACAAACAGCAAATCCAGATACTGATATTTTTACAAATTTACCATTTGATATGGATGATTTTTCAGATGAACTTACGATGGATGACGTAAATGCATATATTGCAACCTTATCCCCAGAAGAACAACAGCAAGTTGCCGCAATGACTGCTGCCATGAGCGAAGAGCAAATATTAAAAACCTTCGGGGAACAGATGCAAGCAAATGCAGATGAAGCAGCTACCTATGACAATAATCTCGCGAAATTAGGTGTTGTAAACCTTGACCAGCCATCTTCGATCTATCTCTACCCTGTTGACTTTGAAGCAAAAGATTCTATCACTTCAATTATCGACGATTATAATAAAGAGCAAACCGATGCTGGTCATGAAGAATTAACAATTACTTATACGGATTTAGTTGGGCTTATGATGTCCTCTATTACAACCATTATTAATATGATTAGCTATGTATTAATTGGTTTCGTAGCAATCTCCCTTGTTGTATCTTCTATTATGATTGGTATAATAACCTATATCTCAGTATTAGAACGTACAAAAGAAATTGGCGTTTTACGTAGCATTGGCGCCTCAAAGCGTAATATTTCAAGTATTTTTAATGCTGAAACTTTGATTGTTGGGTTTGCTTCCGGTCTACTCGGAATTGGCATTACTTTGATACTTATCCTTCCAATTAATGCCATTATTGCTTCTCTATCCGGAATTACAGGTATCGCCGCCTTACCTTGGCAGGCAGCAATTATCCTTGTTCTCATTAGTATGATTTTAACCTTAATCGCTGGCTTAATTCCTTCTGGAAAAGCAGCAAAGAAGGATCCGGTTACAGCACTTCGATCCGAATAAGAAAACGCACCTTATTGTTTTCAATAAGGTGCGTTTTCTTATGTATACTAACCTCATTTCAATCCCTCCATCGTCCTAAAAAAATCCCTCCGATAAAATAAGATTCTCTTCTTTTATTTCATCCGTAAACGTATTATACTATGACTAAGAACAGATGAATGGTTATACGAATCAATAAATTAACCGAAGGAGGTATTATGGATAAGAATCAATTTGCAACGCTCCCACCAATGGGATGGAATAGTTATGATTACTACGATACGACGGTAACAGAGGAGCAAATTAAGGAAAATGCCAATTTTATGGCAAAGCATTTAAAACCCTATGGATGGGAATATATTGTCGTGGATATTCAATGGTATGCCCACGAGGCAGGATCTAAGCGGGAACAATATCAGTATATTCCATTCTCCAATCTTGAAATGGATGCCTATGGAAGATTATTACCAGATCCGGATCGTTTTCCATCTTCTGTAGACGGAGCTGGTTTCACCCCTCTTTCTACCTACATTCATAATCTTGGGTTGAAATTTGGTATCCATATCATGCGCGGTATCCCAAGAATTGCCGCCCACTACCATCTTCCCATTTATAACAGCGAGAGTACCTCTGATATGATTGCAAACCCAAGTTCCATTTGCGGATGGAACCCTGATATGTATGGAATTTTAAATACCCCTGCAGGGCAAGACTATTATGACTCCCTTCTTTCTTTATACGCTTCATGGGGTGTTGATTACATAAAATGCGATGATATATGCAATACGAATTTATATCCTACAAACCAATATAGTGCCGAACATGAAATCGAAATGATTGCAAAAGCAATTCAAAAATGTGGCCGTCCCATCGTTTTATCCCTTTCCCCAGGTCCAGCCTTAATCGAAAAAGCATGGCACCTAAGTAAATTTGCAAATATGTGGAGAATAACCGATGATTTCTGGGATAATTGGACATTATTAAAAGACATGTTTCACCGCTGTGAATTATGGCAAAACCATGTTTCTGTAGGGTGTTACCCTGACTGTGATATGCTACCCCTTGGCTATCTTGGGAAAGGCTTTGGTAAGGAACGTACAACGAATTTCACGAAAGAAGAACAACGAACAATGTTGACACTCTGGTGTATCTTTGGTTCTCCCCTTATGCTTGGCGCAGAAATGACAAAGTTGGATGAATGGACATTATCTTTACTTACCAATGAAAATATACTTCAAATGCGTAACCCCAAATACAAGCCAGCCCAAATCTGTCTTGAGGAGACAAAAGCCATTTGGATTGCTCGTGATATGAATCGTGAAACAATTTTTTTCGCACTATTTAATCTTAGCGACGAAACGATAGAAATAAGTATTTCCCTCAATAATCTCGGTATTCCTGAAAGCGAGGTTACGCTTTTAAACTTATGGGATAATACCTTTTCCAAAGAAAAAAATTCCCTTTGTAAAAAAGTAACTGCCCACAACTGTCTTGCATATAGAATTGTGAAAGGGTAAACGTGTCCCCAATCCCCTTTACTTAATAACAACATATGAGAGGTGCCGATTTGTATTTAGAAAATTTTATATTTCCCAATGACGAGCAAGAATTTGATTTTTTCCTTTCTATTAAGAGAACTTGTTATGATAGCTACTATCCTTTTCAAACTTTATCAAAGTCTGGCATTGGCACAATTGTTTTTGCTCCAATCACAATTTTATATGGCAGTAATGGCTCCGGTAAAACGACTGCTTTAAATATAATAGCGGAAAAACTAAGTTTAGTACGAGAATCCCCTTTTAATAAAAGTAACTTCTTTCCCGAATACACGAGACTATGCCAATATGAAACATCACGTTCCATCCCAAAAGAAAGCAGAATCATAACGAGTGATGATGTATTTGATTATATGTTAGATATCCGTACCTTAAATGAAGGGGTTGATCGAAAAAGGGAAGAATTATTTGAACACTATCTCGATGCAAAATATTCGACTTTTAAGTTTAAAACTTTAGAAGACTATGAGCAATTAAAAAAAGTCAACTCTGCACGAAAATTAACACAATCAAAATATATACGAAGTAATTTAGTCGATAACATCCAAGAAAAATCCAATGGTGAAAATGCATTTTCCTATTTCGTGGAGAAAATTCAGGAAAATGCTTTATACCTTCTTGATGAACCGGAAAATAGTTTATCTGCGGAAAAACAACTCGAACTAATTGAATTTCTTCAAAATTCCACTCGTTTTTTTGGATGTCAATTTATCATTTCTACCCATTCCCCCTTTCTTTTATCTATGAAGAACGCGAGGGTCTATGATATGGATGAACATCCAGTACGTGTTAAAAAATGGACGGAACTAAAAAACGTCCGATTATTTTATGACTTTTTTATGGTCCATAGAACCGAATTTGAATAAAGAATAGGCAGGTGGACGAATGATCGCCAACCTGCCTATTACCATGGCCCCCCTTTACCCCCTACACATCAGATCACGAATCACCTTGCTATTATACGGTTCCAATAACATTTCATCCGCTGCCAGTTCTTTACAAGCCAGTACAACCTTTCCATTTTTTCGCACCATACACTTTCCACATGCTGCCTGTTTACATGCTGCATGACTGAAAAAGGCAAGGGTGGGATCAAGCTTATGATAAATTTCTTCTAACACATTCATAACAGATATCACTTCATCTTCTGGAAATGATACGACAAATTTTTGTATGTAACTTTCATTTCTATCATTTGATCGCTTTATAGAAACATAGTAATCTTTCATATATAAACTCCTAGTTTAATTTTTCTACAACACATTCAATATATGATGTATATTCAAATACACCGTTCTCCCGTTTCCTATCATCATTCTTGATTTGCTCTAAGTACGTATCAAGGTTAGCATTTGTTATTACAATATTTTTCAGAAATTTTTTGTTATCTGTAAACAAATAGTCTTCACGAATATGGACACCACGACTCTCTTTCCGAACCAGTGCCGATTTTACAATTGCTTTTGCGCAAATAACCATATTTCTTAATGCTAAATACTCCCTCCATTGCCGATTGCAGTTCTTGTTTTGATCACCAATCCAAACTTTGTTTTTTACTGCATCTTCAATTTCTGACAGTTCTACCAAAGCTTCTTGTAAGTTTGTTTCATTTCGAATTACCATCAAACTTTTCGCTGTTGTTTTCTGCATTTGATCAATTAACTCACTTGTAGTAACCCCTTCTTCTTCTAAAAGGAAGGTTTAAGTCAACTTCAAGATTTTTTAGCCAAGTTTCATCGATTTCGGATTCCGTTTCCTTGGATGCATACTCAGCCGCACTTACTCCAGCAATGGCACCTTCTACTAGCATTTCCGTTGTTGCAGCTGATACACGATTTGCACCAAACATCCCGCCAGTACACTCTCCTGCCGCATATAAACCTGGAACTTTTGTTTCCATTTTTGTATCAATTCGAATTCCACCCTCGAAATAATGGGCGGCTGGCTGTACATGAAAGGCCTTACCACTTTCGAATATTTTCATAATATCCGCATATATTCCTGTACGTAAAGAAGGTAGATCCTGATAAAGTTCTTCTATAATATTTACCGGTTGCAAATCTAAGGTGAAATATACTCCCCCATTTTTCGTTGCCCCACCTGCATTAATTTCCGACTGTATGGCATAAGATAATAACATTTTATTCCACTCTGAATCAAGTGCAAGCTGTTCCACCTTAGGTGACAAGTAACGATGGGTAAAAGTTTGCCCAAACTTATTTACTAGTCTACCATAACCGGTGGAAATAAAAATATAAGGTAATATATTTCCTCGATACATCGTCGGAAAGCGAGTAACCGTAGGACAAAAAGAAATCATCTCCATATCGATTAGTTCAGCCCCTGCCCGCAAAGCTGCTGCCTGCCCTTCTCCACATAAATCCGTTGATCCACTGTTATTGGCAAATAAATTATGCGCACCACCAGTAGCAAGAATGACAACCTTTGCTGGAATAACAAACAACTCACCACTATATATATCCAGACAAATGGTACCTTGAACCTTCCCCTTTGCTATTATTAAGTCTACAAACATCACATCCGGCAAAAACTCTGCCCCTACTTCTTTGGCACGCTTATATAACGTATCCAATATATCAGAGCCGAATACAGTAATTCCTCTTTCTCCTTCAATTCCGCGTACTTTCATTCCCCAATCCATTAACTCTTTAATACGATCTTTCGCTGTTTCAACAAATATTTTAAGTAAATCACCATTGTTTAGATAAAAACCTTCATGCAGTAAATCTTCATACCATTTTTCCTTTGTATCCTCTTTATTCAAATCGGTAATACCAAGTTCAAATAAACTACCTCCGTCACAAGCAATATCTGCACTTATATTCGCTCCGGCTAATAAGGTAGCTCCACTCCGATTAATTTTACCTTTGGATAAAATTAATGTTTTTTCTCCTCTTTCTGCGGAAGATATCCCGGCTCTTAATCCAGCTCCCCCACTGCCAATTACAACAACATCATATCCCGTTATCTTCTGCATTCTTATCCTCCTCCGACTTGAGCGATCTATCTAATACCGTGAAATCTATGCCTAGCCTTTTCTTAATCTCTTTAAAGGAGTCAACACCATATTCATCCACAAAACTTTCTTCTACCGCTATTTTTATATGTTCCGCATCCAATCCAAATACACTTGATATAATTTGATCCAACACTTTAAATACATGTGCGCAATGGTAATTCATATCTTCTACAAGTCTTTTTTCGTTTTCAACTCCATAAGCATCTGCCCTGTCTAACGTATTGGAATGAAGGCTGGAATCTCGGAAATAAAACTGACAGCAATGACTCTCATGTTGTGTTGAAATCGTATCCATTTGTAAATTTGGGTTAAATCCACGTACAATGGCACGCAAAGTACGGTGTCATAGTGAAACTCACTGCAATAATGAGATTTCTCATTCCATTCCCTAAAGCCGCCACAATTGAAAGTGAAAATAAAAGCGGTGGTAAACACATAACCGTATCTACAATTCGCATAATTACATTATCAATGACCCCTCCATAAAAACCTGCCGCCATTCCAAGGATTCCTCCTGCCACTGCAGAAATCGCAGTTGTTGTAAAAGCGATGAACAATGTTATTCTTGTACCATGAATAATACGGGCGAAAATATCTCTTCCATTTCCGTCTGTACCAAACCAATGTTCTTTGCTTGGCGGTTGTAAGCGGCTCGTAACATCTTGTGCAATTACCTTTGTATCATAGTCTGCAATAACATCTGCAAATACTGCCAAAAATATAAAAATACTCAAGATAACTAATCCAAATATCGCAACTTTATTTTTACACAGACGATGCCATACTTCTAAATACCTTTTTTCCATTATTCGCTCTTCTTCTATCTTTTCTTCCATTTAAGCCCCCCTTCTTACTTATTTCCCATTTCATATCTTGTCCGCACACGTGGATCAATATAGGCATAAGCGATATCGACGATTAACAGTACGATACAGAATAAAAAAGCAATAAATAATGTTGCGCCCATTACTTGTGGAATATCTTTGCTTCGAATGGATGTGACTACTAGACTCCCTAAGCCCGGTAAGGCAAAAACAGTTTCAATTAATACAGTCCCACCTAGCAGACTTCCAAAGTTTGAACCAATTACGGTAACAACTGGAAGTAATGCATTTCTAAGTGCATGTTTCCACATTACCTCCATTTCTTTTGCTCCTTTGGATCGAGCTGTGCGTATATAATCTTGGCGAATTGTCTCCAACATTGTGGAACGTGTCATTCTTATTACCTCTGCAGTTGATGGCAGGGCAAGGGTAAGCGTGGGCATAATATACCCTTTCCACGAATCAATACCGCTAGAAGGCAACCACCCCAGATGGAGAGAAAATAATAAGATTAGCATCAACCCCAGCCAAAAGCCTGGAATAGAGGCTACCAACATTGCACAAACCGTCGTTATGAAATCAAGCAGGGAATATTGTTTCACGGCTGATAAGATTCCCAATGAGATTCCAAGTATGACAACTACAACAATACTCGAAATTGCAAGCTTAAGCGTAACCGGAAAACGTACAAATATCTCATGAAAAACCGGGAGACCCGTTCGATACGAACTTCCAAAGTCACCTTGTAACGCATGAATTATATAATTTAAATAGCGAATCATAAATGGATCATTTAGCCC
>JBKTKK010000039.1:0-13123 GCA_047242405.1 Lachnospiraceae bacterium
TCTTATAATAGCGAATGGGGGACTATATATCAACGGGATAAATAGTCCTCCTTTTTTAGGGGACCGTTTGTGGGAGAGATCATAAGTTTTGGAAAAATTTAGATAGATTTAAAATATGAAAATGAGTTGCGGCTATAAATAGTCAGTGATATAATCGAATCGCGCAGATGGTTATTTTATTTATTTGCTATTTATTAATAAAGGGATATAGGAGATACCATTCGCTTATATTTTCGGTTAATGATAGTAAAATACATTGTAATACAAAGTTCAAAAGAAGACACTAGGAATGCCTGGTGAAATAATATAGTAGTTTCCTATGAAGAACTTCAAAATAGAGCAGATATGCTTTATGAAGCAAAGAATTGGAGGAGATAAAAATATTTTATTTACTTAAGTGTGGACAGCTTTCGGAGGCAGAGTGAAATGGAAAAGTGGTATTGGAAAAAGACGTTTAATGTGCTCATTATAATAATGTTTTCGCTATTAAGCACATTGCCTGTGTTAGCCCAAAAGAGTAATGATAAAATTAAAGTTGGTTATTTTTTGATGAGTGGATACCAGGAAATAGATCAAAATGGAGCATATACAGGATATGGATATGAGTATTTAATGGATATTGCGAAGTATACAGGATGGGACTATGAATTCATTGTTGCACCGTATAATGAGTGCTTGCAAATGTTAGAAGATGGAAGAATCGATGTAATGGGATCACTAATTAAGTCGGATGAGCGGGAAGAAATATTTGATTATGCAACAATTCCATCTGGGATAAGTTCTTCTACGCTTATAACAACAAGTAGTGAAAAATATGCTTATGAAGATTTTGATGCATTTGATGGAATGCGTGTAGGTGTATTAGATGGATCTGTAATAAATAGAAACCTTCTAAATTATTGTAAGGAAAATAACTTTGATGTAGATATCATTAAGTTTCAGTCGCAAAATAAAATGACCGAGGCATTGATGAATGGTGAAGTGGACACATTGTTGATAAGGGATATAGCTGATATTAATAACAATCAAATTATTGCAAAGTTTGATACAAGTCCCTATTATTTTGCAGTAACAAAAGGAAACGCAAAAGTATTAGATGAATTAAATGAAGCATTGGAATACATCCATACGACAGAACGATTTTATGAAAGTAAGTTATTTAAAAACTATTATAGTGAAGATGAAAACGTAGCACTAACAAGAGAAGAACTAGATTATATTAATGAAAAAGAATATATAACCGTTGCTTTAAATGGAGACTTACCCGGTGTAAGTTACTATAATCCAACGACCAAAGAATTCAGTGGAATCGCTGTTAGTTTCTTAGACTTAATATCCGAAAAAATTGGCTTGCCGTTTTCCTATGAAGTCTTTTCCAATGAAGAAGATGTTTCTACTTATTTGAAAAACTATGATATTAATTTAGTAGGCCCTATATATGATAGTAGTGTTGTTACGTTAGCAGATTCTGTGCAGCTTTTAAAGACGGTATTTCCCACTAAAATGGTTAAGATTACAAGAAGTGGAGAATATTATGGGGAAGATGATTGCTTCACAATCGCATTACCAAAGGCGATTTATGATATCGATGCGATAAAAGGTTACTTTCCCAACGCAGCAATAATTGAATGCAGGGATATAGAGGAGGCGTTGGATAAGGTAAACGAAAAAGAAGCGGATATAACCTTTGATACCGAAATAATGGCAAATTATAGGTTACAAAGTCCTTTCTATAGAAAATTATCCATAACAAGTACCTATTGGTTTGAGCAAGATATGACATTTGCAGCAGAAAAAGGAAAAGATAAGTTATTAGTATCTATTTTAAATAAAGCGATTTTATCTATAACAGAAAGTGAACGAAATCAAGTAATATTAAGTAATTCTGTATCAATTCAATACAAAAAAAGTTTAATGGAATTCATTTATGAACATCGTATTACCTTACGAATTGCACTGTCTTTCCTACTCATATTTTTGGGATTAGCTATAAACCTTCTATTTTTCAAAAGAAGTATAAAGAAGATAGCAGCAGAAAAGATAGTGTTGGAAAAAAAAAGAAAAGAAGATTTGATCTATCAGGAGGAATTAATAGAAAAAGCTAGCCATGATACATTGACCGGTCTATACAATAGAGCAGGTGAAGAAATCATCGACGATTTGTTAGAAGAGATAGGTGAGGGTACACTGTTTATGGTTGATATGGATGAATTAAAGAATACCAATGATACATATGGACATGAGGCAGGTGATGCGATTCTAGCTCAAATTGGACAGACATTAGACAGCCTTTTCTCTCCATCAGACGTTGTCGCTCGTATCGGAGGTGATGAATTTATAGCATTTATTCCGGGATTGAGTCAACCAGAAATGGTTAGCCAAAAAGCAAATAGGGTTATAGAAGCGTTAAAAAAACCCTATTATTTAAACGGAGAAGAAATTGCAGTCTCTTGTAGTATTGGTATAGCAATAAGTCCAGAACATGGGTTTACCTATAAGGAGCTTAGAGAAGTCGCGGATCAAACCATGTATGATGTGAAATATAAAAGCAAAGGGCATTATGCTGTTTACTCCGATGATGAAAATGAGGATGTGTTAAAGTTTACTAAATTTGAGAAACAGTTACACCGGTCCGTCCATAAATTAGAAAACATACTAAACAAAATACCTGGAGGGATAGCCCTTTATAAACTGACGGATCACTTTGAACCATTATATTTTACCGACGGTGTGTTTCAAATCCATGGTATGGAGCGAGAGGAATATGCGAATTGGTTTGGGAATGACATTAAAAAATCCATTAATCAAAGTGATGTGAAATTATTACAAAACTTCTTCGATAATATGAAAACAAATGGGAAAGCAGATGAAGTCCTGCGTTTAAAACATAAAGATGGAAGGTATGTATGGGGATTTTTATCCGGTTGTATTGTAGGTACCTATGAAGATAGTAAGCTATGCCAAGTCATCATACAGGAGATGTCTAAGTATACAAATCTCTTTGTAAAAATATTAGAGGATGATAAAGATGCGATTTGCGTAAGTGATACAAGAAATCACCGGGTATTGTATATGAATGAAAAGGCCCACCAGCTTATGGGTATAAAAGAAGAACTCAAAGATAAAAAATGTTTTGAAGTTATGTGGAATAACAGGCAGGAATGCGAAAATTGCTTGTTAAAAATTGATCACACGAGTAATATATTGCGCCATGTAATTCACAATGGTAAAAACTATCTTATAGAGAGTAAAATCATAGACTGGGATGGAGTAGACATCCACGTTGAGTATATTAAGGAGGAAATAGATCCTTAAAAGTTCCATGATTTTATAGCGAAATACGCCCCACAAATGGTATATTGAAACCATTTGTGGGGCGTTTATGTTATTTACTTTCTATAAATCCATTAAAAAAATCTCAGGTGTTGATTTTTTTCTTATTTTATATTTTTGTACTTTGGTGAGTGGTATTTCATATCGGCTACTAGTTTTCATGTATTTACTGCTCAATATATCATTATAAAGAGTATAAATAAATTGTTTCCATTCTTCCAGTCCAGTTTCTTTTGCAAAACTATCTAAATAAGCAAAACCATCTGCAAGATAAAAAATCTCTAATGCGAAAGCCAGATCGCAATCTGGATTATTTAAAATCTTTTTAGGTGTTTCAAAACCATCATTCCAATTATATAACCATCGATACGGAGTCCTTCTGCAATGGCTTCTCTTAAATCATCTTCATCTTCAACGACTAATATTCTAACAGTAATCACCGCAATTTGTATTTTATCACAGTCAATGTTAAGTTGATGTTAAGATGTAACATCAATTATCGTATAAACATTCGGATAAACGGTAGCAATAAAAATAGTTGCCTCTTGTCAGATATCGGTTAATACAAATCCATCTTTACAAGATTTAAGTTTTATAGTGGCTGACGAATCCGCAAATAAGCATTATAATATAAGTTGTTGGAAGAATAAAGTGAAATGGAGGAGGAAAATGCAGGCATTAGAACTGTACGAACAAAAAATCATTAGTGATGATGAATTTCCAGTGCAGCTCCATATCAATGATATCCATAAAAAGGGGTACTATTTCATGCCCCATTGGCATGAACATATTGAACTGCATTACATTTTAGAGGGGAAAACAAAAATCAAACTAAATCAAAATGAAATTATCGCGCAGAAAGGTAACTTAGTGATTGCCAATAGCAATGAATTACACGCGGGCTATTGTGATGGTGATCCGGTTAAAGCGTTAGTAGTCATATTTGAACTGGGGGCGCTTTCCAAAGAAGCAGCAGATAAAAACATTATTTTGCAATCACTTGTAGAAAAAGATGAAAAAATAGATGGAATGATGAAACAAATATGGGAGGAAAATGAAGCAAAGGCGTTGGGCTATCGCCTTTTATGCAAAGGTATCCTTCTTCAGTTAATTACCCATCTGATTCGAAACTATACAAAAATCATGCTCTCAGACTATGAGAGTTTAAGACGGATGAAGCAACTAGAGAGACTGAATACAGTGATCTCTTATATTGAAGGCCATTACACAGAACAGATTTCCAACAAAGAACTTGCCGATTTGATTCATTTGAGTGAGGATCGTTTTAATCATCTGTTTAAAGAGAGCATGAGTATGGCACCCCTCCAGTATATAAATGAAATGCGGCTCAAGAAAGCAAAATGTTTACTAAAACAAAATGAATTTACGGTATCAGAAGTTGCTATGGCCGTAGGTTTTCGCGATTATAACCATTTTGGCCGAATGTTTCGGAAACTGTACGGATGTTCGCCATTGGAGGCAACTGGATGGAAAAAGAAATAGCAGAATACGATGTGTTTTTAGCAGAAGAAACCTATCTTTCTTCTGCTCTTTTTTTTATAATTTTCCTATCTGTATTTGTTCTTTATTATTAAAAAATAGGAGGGGAATACAATGAAGTTGGGTGTATTTACAGTGGTATTATCGGATTTGTTATTGGAAGGGGCATGTGAGTTTTTGGCAAAGAAAGGGGTAGAGATGGTAGAAATCGGTTGTGGCGGTTTCCCAGGAAAAGCCCATTGCGATGCAGCCCTTCTATTAAAAGACGAAGGAAGGCGACAGGCGTTTCTTGATACGATTCATAAGTATCATCTAGAAATAAGTGCCTTAAGTAGTCATGGGAATATGGTCCATCCAAACCAAGCGGTAGCAAAATCATTTGATGAAGATTTGACCAATGCCATTTTATTGGCCGAGCAATTAGGGGTGCCGGTCGTAAATACCTTCTCAGGCTGCCCAGGGGGAAGCAAGGAAGATAAGACGCCAAACTGGGTTACCTGCCCTTGGCCAGAAGATTTTAGTGAGATTTTAGATTATCAATGGAATGAGGTATTAATTCCCTATTGGAAAGAGAAAGTAGCGTTTGCAAAGGCCCATGGCATACATAAGATCGCCTTGGAACTTCATCCTGGTTTTTGCGTCTATAATACAAAAACACTTCTGCGGTTACGAGAAGCGGTGGGGCCAGAAATTGGGGTAAACTTTGATCCGAGTCACCTAATCTGGCAAGGGATGGATCCTTGCCTATCCATTCGAGAATTAGGAAAGGCGGGGGCACTTTTCCACTTCCACGCAAAGGATACAAAAATTGATCCATTCAATACAGCATACAATGGTGTGTTAGATACAGAGCGATATGCCAATGAAATCAATCGGTCTTGGATCTTCCGTACGGTAGGGTATGGCCATGGAAAAGAGTATTGGAAAGACATAATCTCTAACTTACGGTTAGTTGGATATGATTATGCCATTAGCATAGAACATGAAGATAGCTTAATGTCTGGCAAAGAGGGGCTTGTAAAAGCAATAGACTTCTTAAAGGACGTTTTGCTATTTGAGGATAGGGGAACTATGTACTGGGCTTAAAGAAAGGCTTAGAGGTGGCCAAAGATGGAACATAAAATAGCATTGGTTGGGTTTGGTGGAATGGCAGGTTGGCATTATGACTTGATACAGACCATAAAAGGGCTAGCGGTAGCAGGCATCTGGGATATAAAAAGAGAGAGGAGGGAGTATGCCCGCTTAAAAAATATAAAGGTGTATGAAAGTGAAGCAGCACTGCTGGCCGATGAGGCCATTGACTTAGTCCTTGTGGCTACACCAAATGATGTACATAAACGTATTGCTATAGCAGCAATGGAAGCTGGAAAAAATGTCGTTTGTGAAAAGCCGGCTGCCTTAAGTTCGACAGAGTTACAAGAAATGATCGATACATCAAAACAGACGGGACGCTTCTTGACGGTACATCAAAATCGAAGGTGGGATGAAGATTATTTAACGGTAAAAGAGATTTTAAAGGAGCAGCGGCTAGGGGAAATCTTTCGGATTGAGTCCCGGGTCCACGGGGCTAGGGGAATTCCTGGGGATTGGAGGCAGGAGAAGGAACACGGCGGTGGAATGATTTTAGACTGGGGCGTCCATCTATTGGACCAGATTTTATTGCTCTTTCCTGAGGTGAAACTAAAAACCGTTTATGCCTCCATTACCAATGTGACGAACCAATTGGTAGACGATGGGTTTACGGCAGAGCTTCGATTTGCCAACGGTATAAACGTGCGAGTGGAAGTGGGAACGAGTCATTTCATTGCCTTACCGCGATGGTATGTGCTGGGGGCCGATGGAAGTGCCATTATAGAAGACTGGGATAAAAGGGGAAAGATCATAAGGGCAACGGGGACTACCGAGAGGGATGTGGTGCCTGTCATTACGGCAGCGGGCCTTACAAAGACGATGGCACCGAGGAGAGCAGATACCATCTTTAAAGAAGAACTTCCAAAGGTAGAAAGTGATATTCGGGATTTTTACTGCAACGTAATGGCAGTGCTAGAAGAGAGAGAAGAAAGTAAAATTAAGCTAACCGAAGTCATGCGGGTGATGCGCTTAATGGAAGCCATAGAACGATCGGCAGAGCGAAATGAAGTAATCTCCTTTGAAGAGTAACAAAAATGAAGGAGTAAACGAGAAAGTGGGGGAAAGTTATGATAGCAGCACAAGTATATTCCGTTCGAGAACTGGCAAGTAAAAACTTTTACGAGACGATGAAGCAAGTAAAAGAAATTGGATATGAAGGTGTGGAATTAGCTGGGTTATATGGGCATGGGCCAGAACAAATCCGTGACTGGTTAAAAGAGCTAAACTTAGTTCCAATAAGTGCCCACGTACCGTATGAAGCCTTCAGCAGTCGATATGGACGCTACGCCGATGCCTATGAAACGATTGGTTGTTCCTATATCGCCATTCCTTATTTAGCCATGGATCGTTTGTATGGGGAGAAAAGTTCGAGGAGACGGAAACCTTCTACATACGCTTGCAAAGAAATGCAAAGAAAGAGGACTCTGCCTTCTTTATCATAACCACAGTCATGAGTTTGTACGTACAGACAGTGGCACCTATGTATTCGATGCGCTCTACCAAAGGTTTCCCAACGAGGAACTAGAGACGGAAATGGATACGTACTGGATAAAGGTAGGGGGAGAAGATCCGGTCGCCTACATAAAAAAATATGAAAACCGCTGTCCCGTAATCCATATGAAAGATTTCATAAAAAAGGAGACTGTCCAACTCGTGGCGCTAGGGGAAGGACTTATGGATGTGAAAGCAACAGCCTTAACTGCTGTAGCCTGTGGGACAAAACACTTTGTAATTGAACAGGATGATCATCCTTACGGAAGCCCGTTGGAAAACATGGAAAAGAGCTTTCTTTACTTAAGCCAATGTTTGGAACAGTAGAAAGGAAGAGGGAAAATGGAAAAATTAAAAATTGGAATCGTTGGCTGTGGGGGAATCGCCAATCAAAAACACTTACCAGCCATAAAGAAAAATGGAAATTTTAAAATCGTTGCTTTTTGTGACTTAATCCTAGATCGGGCGCAAAAGGCAAAAGAAAAATATGGTGAAGAAGATGCGCGCATTTATAGTGATTACACCAACCTTATAAAAGAAGATTTGGATGCCGTATACGTATTGACGCCGAACAATGTCCATGCACCAATTACCATTGCAGCATTAGAGGCAGGCAAACACGTGATGTGTGAAAAGCCGATGGCAAAAACCTATGCAGAGGCAAAGGTAATGATAGAGGCGGCAAAGAAATCGGGAAAGGTGTTAACAATCGGTTATCAGAACCGCTATCGCAGTGATTCTCTTTATTTAAAGCGGGCTTGCGAAAGTGGAGACCTGGGTGATATTTATTATGCAAAGGCCCATGCGATTCGTAGAAGAGCGGTACCGACCTGGGGCGTATTTTTAGATGAGGAAAAACAAGGAGGTGGACCATTAATCGATATCGGTACCCATGCCCTTGATTTAACTTTATGGATGATGGATAATTATGAGCCTGCCGTAGTGGTCGGATCGGTATTTCGAAAACTAGTTAATCAGACAGAAACAGGCAATGCGTGGGGAGACTGGGATCCAAAAGTATACGGTGGAAGACGCTGCCTTTGGGTTTGTAAAAATGAAAAATGAAAACGGTCGTTCTGAATCCTCATGGTATTAAACTCCTCGATGTATGAAGCACAAACGACTCTTTGTGGAACAAAGCTGGTTATACGAAAAAGGTTGAGGTTGAACGGTGCAATACGGAAGGCTGTAATGGAGATTCCAGATTTAGCGACGGGGGGTGTCGATTTCTATGATGGAGAGAAAGAAGAGGCGAGCGATGTGGAGCAGCGGGTCTTTTATGATGCAGTTGTAAATGGAAAACCGTTGGTTGTTAGACCAGAGCAGGCCCTTGTCGTAACCCGAATTTTAGAAGACATATACGAGTCGGGAAAAACAGGAAAAGCCATTTACTTGGATTAAGGGGAAGGCTTGTAGAAAAGAAATCAAGGAAAGGGAAACAAAAAAGTACTGGAAAGAGTCGATAAGCTCTTTCAGGTACTTTTTTTAATATTCTGCAAAATAATGTTAAATTGGGACATATCGACAAGAAAACAGTGAAATGACTATAAAATTTATACGAATTATCTCCTTAAATTTTCTTTACTTTTTTGTATGATATGATTATAATTATATTTGTCAAATCACAAAAAGTTACAAAAACTGACAAATTTCTTCGATTAACGAAAAAACTATTACTTATAGTAAAAAATAAATTCTAACAGCTACATATATCTTCGAATTTTCCTGAAATACAGGAAATGCCTTGCACGAATCGACATTAATGTTATAATATGATCGGATTTCATACATACGTATGATGATAGAAAGTGAATCTATACTGATACACAATATCCAACCCCTACAAAGAAAACATAGATGATTTATCTACGACAGAAAAATAAGAAGCTTTTGTGCCAAAGTTTTTCTGACGATGGCGACACTTATGATTACGATGGTGGTTGGATTTTTTTTGTGAAGTCCGGTGATAAGACTGACTTTAGTCGAAAATCGGACACTGTTTTAAAAACAGTTCGCTGTTGTTTTGTGTTTCATTGTGATTTTGATACAAAAGGAAGAAAAGGGAGGGAAAATGATAAAAAATTTCATTGATCTGCATTGTCATATCCTGCCAGGTGTTGACGATGGAGCAGGCTCTAGGAGTCAATCCATAGAGATGTTAAAAATAGCATATAAAAATGGGTTTGGCACCATTTGTGCAACTCCCCATTTTCGAGAACCACGGTTTGTTAATGAGATAGAAAAGTTACAACAGGAAGTGAGATGGTTACAAGAGGAAGCCAATCGCTTGAAGCTTCCAATTAAAATTTTGCTGGGAAACGAAATTTATTACGGGCAAGGAATATTAGAAAAACTTGAAAACGGGAAATGCTTGCCGATGGCAGGTACGAAATATGTACTTGTAGAATTTCACCCGGCAGTTGATTATAGATCACTTCAAAGAGGGCTAAAAGAAATACGTCTTGGTGGATATCGGCCTATACTGGCGCATATCGAGCGATACGCTTGTATGTATAATGATGGCATATCCTATGCCGAGGAGTTAATAGACATGGGAGTTGTCATTCAGGTAAATGCATCTAGTTTTAAAGATGGATTTAAGACAGCCAGATTTGTGAAGAAGCTTCTAAAATATGAACTTGTTCACTTAATCGCCACCGACAGTCATAGTGATGGGACAAGATCTCCAAACATTGAAAGCTGTGTAAGTTATATTACAAAAAAATACGGCGAAGATTATGTAGAAGAGCTGCTTTCTTATAACCCAAAGAAGATTTTAAATAATGAATACCTATAGTAGAGAGGGAGTTACACAATGGAACATCAAGAAAATTTTGAGACAGAGATTGATTTAAAGGAGCTATTCTTTGTCTTACTCGATAAGGCGGTAGTAATAATTCTAGCCGGATTATGCCTTGCACTGGGAGCGTTTTTGTTTACGAAAGTTTTTATGACACCGGTTTATCAGTCCACTGCGCAACTTTATGTTATTAATAAGCAACAAGAAGGCGTAACAACAAACAATGATTTGAATGCTGCGAAGATGTTAACCCAGGACTTTGTACATTTGGTAAAAAGTAGACCGGTATTGGAACAGGTAATTGAGGAACTGGACTTGAATATGACATCGGAAGACTTAGCCGCAGAGGTAACAGTTAATGTACCAACGGATACCCGTATTCTAGAAATAAAGGTAACCGATGCAGATCCTTATACAGCAAAAGAAATTGTGGATTCTATTACGGATATTGCGGCAAAGCAGATCGTACAGATCATGGAGATGGATAAGGTAAATGTTGTAGAAGAGGGAAATTTACCAATTAATCCAGTAAGCCCAAGTACAAGTAAGAATACCTTATTAGGTGGGATCGCTGGAGTCTTTCTTGCTGCAATCCTTGTCGTTGCGGCTCACTTAATGAATGATACGATTCGCACAGAAGAGGATGTGGAACGTTATCTTGGCCTTAGTGTATTAGCAGCGATTCCGATTGATAAAGACCAGGAAACGAAGAAGAAAAAGAAACGTAGAAAAGCAAAGAAAACGAAATAATGGGCGAAGGAGTAGGAGAAATGTTAAAAATTAAATTAAGCACACAACAAAATATGGACTATAAAATTAGTGAAGCTTATAAAACCCTTCGCACGAATGTACAGTTTAGTGGGGAAGATGTAAAGGTCATTGCTGTCACGAGCTGTACCCCGAATGAAGGAAAATCTACTACAAGTTTAAACTTAGCCATATCTTTAGCGGAAATTGGAAAAAAGGTTATGTTTATTGATGCAGATTTGAGAAAGTCTGTAATTGTAAACCGCTATAAAGTAGAAGGAAGTATAAAAGGACTTAGTCACTACTTATCCGGACAAAACACATTGGAAGAAGTTTGTTATGCAACAAACGTTTCGAATTTACATGTGATTTTTTCAGGCCCTTTTGTACCAAATCCAGCTGAATTACTTGGCGGCAAGAAATTTGCTGCCTTAATACCTGCCCTTCGAAATGTATATGATTATGTCATTATTGATACGCCACCACTTGGTCGCGTTATCGATAGTGCGGTTATCGCAAAGTGTTGTGATGGTGCGATGATGGTTATTTCGTCGGGGACAATCAGTTATAAATTTGCGCAAGCAACGAAATCCCAGTTGGAAAAGAGTAATGTACCTATCTTAGGCGTTGTTATGAATAAAGTTCCAGTAACTCGAAATAGCTATTATGGGAAGTATTATGGCTATGGAAATTATGGAGGATATGGGGAAAATGCTGAGAATAAGGCAAAGAAATAGGAAGTACATTCCAGTTGTTATTTTAGGAGGGATTGCTGCGGTACTAATTGTATTGGCAGCAATCGTAATCTTAGGGGAGAAGAAGGTTAGGCCAACGATCTACTTTTCGTTAGAGCAAGTGGACTATAGAGAAGGTGACAACTTTGACAAGTTGAAAGAAGGGGTTACCGCTATGGATGGGGATGGGAATGACATCAGTGATAGCATTTATGTGGAAGGTGTTATTCCACTTAGAAATGGAACTGAGGCAAAAGTTTATTACGTGGCAAGAGATGCCCACAACAACATGGTAAAGGAAGAAAGAATTGTTTCTTACATAACAAGCGGAACACAAGGAGACGAAAAAAACACAGTGGATGAGGAGAACCAGGCGAAAACAGAGTCGATTGAATCCACTGTAGCAGATAATGCAAATGAAAATATACAAAGTGATGGGAAACCAGTTGTTACATTAAAAGTCGATACAACAACGATTCCAGTAGGATCCGCGTTTGATATCGTCTCCTTTGTACAAGATATCACTGATGACAAGGATTCAAGAAGTGATTTGTTCAAACGGATTATGGTAGATGGTTCTTATGATGTCAATCAGGCTGGGACCTATCAACTTAAGATCTATGTAAAAGATAGTGATGGAAACTATTCGGATAAACAAATGTTTGCGTTGGTAGTTAATTAGTTAAGTGCTATTTGGATTTTGTGTTACTATAGTCAGGACAAGTGATAGAACTAAATATAAGGTATAATAATATAGATGCAACATAACTTGAGCACGGTATGATATATACGAAATTAATAGAATGCGAAATGGGAGAAAAATGTAATGACTACACAAGTTGGTGAAAAAGTAGTTAAAAGATTAGAAAAACATGATATTAATCCTAAATATACAACAAATAAAAAACAGGTTTTTATAGTAGGTGCCAAAGGAATTCCAGCAAATTATGGAGGATTCGAAACTTTTGTAGAAAATTTAACTGCATGTCAAAAAACTGATAAAATTCGGTATCATGTATCTCGTATGGCTTCCGAAAACACACGATATGAATATAATAATGCCAAATGTTTTAATGTAAAAGTCCCTAATATAGGTGCTGCAAAGGCTATTTACTATGATATAGCCGCTTTGAGATATTGTATTAATTATTGTAAAGCTCGACCTGCTATAAAAGAGCCTATTTTTTATGTATTAGCCTGTAGAATTGGACCATTTATTGGACCACTTAAAAAAGAAATACATAAATTAGGAGGTAAATTATATGTTAATCCCGATGGTCATGAATGGAAAAGAGCAAAATGGAGTGTGCCTGTTCGGAAATATTGGAAGATATCAGAAAAATTAATGGTAAAGGCTGTTGACTTATTGATTTGTGACAGTAAGAAT
>JBKTKK010000040.1:0-12860 GCA_047242405.1 Lachnospiraceae bacterium
AGGACGTGTTAGGGACTTTAACCCATTAGATTGCGCCCATGCTGGGCGCACCTAAGAATCGCCAGTTCCGGCAAATGCCGGTTCTGGCGATTCTGCATTTTAATCGTTCATATTCAAGGCAAATATTCGTTTCCTTCGTAAAAACAGGCGCACTTAATCAAACATTGGGTACAATGCTTTGATTTTTAAGCAGCCAGTTCTTTTCGCCGCTTTTTATTATGATATTTAGAAAGGTTAAAACCACAAGAAATCAGTGTAAGTTCCAGAATTACGTTTTTTTCACCCCTGCGAAATAACCTTTTGTAAGACCTGTCCCATTTTAAAATGCCGAAGGCCCCTTCTGCCTGGATACTGCGATTCATCCGCAAAAGTGCTCCGTGTATGCACTCAAGATTTGAGATGACCTCCTGATGGATTGCGGTTAATTCCTGATTCATACGAATTGTCCTGTTGCCAGATGCTTTGGGACAGCATTCCCTTTTGTGCGGGCAGCCTTCACAGGATTCACATTCATAGATTTCTTCGGTCCTACCATATTTATTTCTCTTCACATGTTGTTTACATTTGAAATGAAATGTTTTCCCATTGGGGCAGATCAGGTTACCGGTTTCATCTTTTTTAAAGTTTACCGACCGATAGGGATTCTCCTGATATTTCTTATCGGTCGTTTCCTTTTTGAACATGGTAAATTTCATGTATTTTTCTATCCCATGCTCTTCACAATAGAGATAATTATTGTAGGATCCATATCCTGCATCGGCAACCGGATACTTCGGATAATGCCCATAGGTTTTATAAAACTTTTCCATCAATGGAACAAAGCATTCCATATCGGATGCATATGATTTTACATCCACTACAGCAATGTACTCATCACAGATGGCAGCCTGGAAGTTGTACGCCGGAAGAAGCTGGTCATTTCCCATGTAATCCCGTTTGATCCGCATAAAAGTGGCATCATAGTCTGTTTTTGAATAACTGTTTCTTTCCTCTCCACAGATTTCTATATGACGGGCATACGTTTTCAACCGTTCCAGATATCCCTGCATTTCCTGATACTGTTTTTGCTGGATGCTCTTTCTGTGGCCGCAACCGGAGACAAAAGTGGATTCATCCAGATTCGTTCCCCTTTTGTACATTTCCAACAATTCAGAAACATAATCAATGGCATACTCCTCCCGTTTCTCAAGTTTTACACCGAAATATCCCAAAACTTCCTGGTTCATGGCATCAATCAAACATGATATTTTATCAAAAACCTTTCCGCGATTCTTTGTGCAGGATTTTTTCCATACCCACGTATAGCGGTTCGCATTTGCCTCTATTTTCGTCCCATCGATATAGGTATGCTCCAGATCAACCTGGTCTTTTTCAAAAATATATGTATTCACATCCAGAAAAATCTGTTCGATTGAATCGGTAAGTTCCTTTCGGATAATGTTGCCAAAAGTAGCAAAGGAAGGAGTTTTCATGCCGTCGAGGAGATACAGATATCGGATATCATTTCTGCAGAGTTTTTCGATTTTCCGCAAAGAACAGATTCCGTGCTCCATGAAAGCAAAGAGTATCACTTTAAGGAGTTTCTGCTCATCACATCGTGGGCGACCTGTTTTGTATCCTTTCCCTACAAAATATCTTGATAGGTCGATGTGATCCATAACTTCACAAAAAGTGTATACCGGATCAGAAATATCAATTAATTTTTCGATTTCTAATGGTAATTTCAGCTGACGTGTAGTATAATTATTATTGGTATTTTTTATTTTTAGCATAATTAATTATACCAAAAAATCGCTGAAGTCTCACGACCTCAGCGATTTTTTTTTAGGGGAGTTTTTTTACAGCCCCTTTTTTAATTAAACTACTTATTATTATACTTCTAGTTCATGAATTTTATTTAACGTAAATCCTCTTCCTTTTACTTCATTTACTTGATTTATAACCATAAAGGCTTTCGGGTCAATATCCATAACAAGATTGTTTAATTTACTTAGTTCTCGATTGGATATTACCGTTAATACCATTTTCGTATTGTTACGAAGATAACCGGTTTCCGACTCCATTAACGTGGAACCGCGATCTAGATTTTTAATAATGCATTGATTTATTTCCTCATAATGCTCACTTATGATCTTAATTTGCATCTGTGATTTTCCCATAACTAATACTTTGTCTAACACAGCCGTATATATAATGACCACTAAGATCCCATAAAGTACTTGTTCCTTGTCTGCAAAAACCATCTGTGCAAGAAGAATACTAAAATCTAATATATATAAGACAAGGGAAACGGAAATTCCAAATTTCTTATTTAAGACCAATGGTGGAATATCTACTCCCCCGGTAGACGCCCCAGAACGTAATACAATTCCGATACCAACTCCTATCATTAAACCAGAGAGTATAACGGCTAACATTTTATCACTTGTCATATTTCCAATATTGGGAATTCGCTCAAGTTGACTTAATATAAATGGATAATAAAAACTACTTACCAAGGTGGTCAAGGCAAATTTTTTACCAAGTATTACTGCCCCAAGAATAAACATTAGAGCGTTAAATATCGATACAAACATGGATATCGGGATGTCAAACTGACGATTAAACAATAATGCCAAACCCGTCGTACCACCGGTTATTAAACCATTTGGTATAATAAACATAACGACTCCAAGGGCATAAATCGTATTACCCAACAGGATGATAGCAAGATTCTTTGCATACTTTGTTGTCATAAACTTTTCCATAACTCTTCTCCTCTTTTCCTAACATTTATTTCAAACATACCTTCGGCAGTTTAGTAACTCCTTATTTGTTTAATGCGATAAAGTCCACAAAAAAAGTGCCTCTATGGACACTTTTCGAAATTTATTTTTGTATTAATTAACGTAATCCATATTTCCTACCCTCGCTACTATTTTCTTATTATATTACGGTCTGTTTGTTTATCAATTTTACATGAATTTATATGCGACAGCAAGTAATATTTTAAAGTTTGGCATCTTATCCAAATTATAAAAGCAGAGTTATTTCCAAACTGTAATATCCCACATAGGTAAACTCCATGAAGTAAATAAATTTCCATCGTTTACTTGCCTATTCTCAGACTTCTTGTATAATAATTTTCATGCCTCTAAATCATACTATGAATAGAAAACTGTTTGGAGGCTACTTATGTTAATTAATCTTTTTTCTTACCTAATCATACCGATTTATACCATTGCCCTAGCTGTGCAAGATGATTTATTTGAATCAAACCTATCGGTTATAAGTTCCTCTGTTGAACATAAGGATGCCTTTATGTTATGGGGGTTTATGATTGTCGCCTATATCTATCTAGTATTAACAAAGGTAATTCAAAACTTCAAATTAAAGTTCAAAAAAATAGATTATACATTAATTACCTCCTCCTGTGTACTGCTCTTACTTTCCTTCACCACACCATATTCCCCAGAGGAATCTGCGATAAAAGCAAACATGCACATTGCTTTTGCTTTTTCCTCTACCCTCCTACTTTTGTTGGGATTTTTATTCATTACTTGGGAATTGCAGAAAAATAATTTCAAAAAATACAAGCGTCATTTTATCTGCGCTATTATAATAGATGTTATTTCTGCGATTCTTTTTCTTGGTGTAGGCATCGTTTCTGGGTTTTTAGAAGTTTTTATTACAATTTCTTCAACCCTACTGGCCAAGTCTCTACTATCACAGTCACAACTAGAAAACTCCGGATAAGATAGTAGTATAAATTGTAATTTAATTTATATGAAAAGAACCTTCTGGCCATTGATTCTGCACAGAAGGTTCCACTCTCAGTCATTTGACTGCAACGCATCGTAACCGGTTTCTTTTGTTCTAATTTTTACTGCATTTCTAATTTCATAGCTAAAAATTTTACCATCACCGACTTCATTTGTGAAAGCAGCTTCCTGAATTGTAGTTATCACTTTTTCTTCCCACTCTTCGGAAGAAACGACAATTTCAAACTTTATTTTAGGATGAAGCATAATATCAATCTCACTACCACGTACAATTTCCTTATACCCTCTTTGTATTCCATACCCCATCACTTGTGAAACGGTCAATCCATTCACAGATATTTTATTTAAAGCTTCCTTAACATCCTCGTATTTTTCTGGTCTTACAATTGCCTCAATTTTAATCAACATTATATCAACCTCCTTCTAATCCAATCCATTAAAGGAAGGATAAGCGCTTTCATTGTGTTGGGAATAATCCAGACCAACCTGTTCTTCTTTTCGATCAACCCGCAAAGGGGTGAAGAGCGTAACAACACGTGCACAGATGAGGGTTCCTATTATTGCGATTGCTATTGTTATTAAAATTCCTAATATTTGTGCTACAAAAAGTTTTACATCACCAAAAACAAGTCCATCCCATTTTGCAACATCATTTATGGAAGTTTTTGCAAATAGGCCAGTTGCAATGCCTCCCCAAATTCCTCCGATTCCATGACATCCAAATGCATCCAACGAATCATCGATTTTTAAATGTCCTTTTATAAAAGTAACGCCAAAATAACAAATAGGACTTACCAAAGCTCCGATGATAAAGGCGGACCAAATTGGAACAAATCCAGCACCTGGTGTAATGGCAACTAATCCGACAACTAAACCTGTACATGCCCCTATTAAAGTCGGTTTTCCATCTTTGAGCGTATCCAGAAACATCCAGGAAAGTAAGGCAGAGGCCGACGATATGGCAGTTGTCATAAATGCATGGGCTGCCAAGGCATTTGCTCCTAATGCACTTCCTGCATTAAAACCAAACCAACCAAACCACAGCAGGCCCGCCCCTAATACAACAAAAGGAATATTATGAATTCGATACGAGGCATGTTCATATCCCCTTCTTCTTCCTAGTAAAATCGCTAAAACAAGAGCACTCACTCCTGAACTAATGTGTACAACATTTCCTCCGGCAAAGTCAACGGAGCCGATACCTGCCAAAAAGCCGCCCTCTCCCCATACCATATGTGCCAGTGGGTAATATACGATAAGGGACCATAAAATAAGAAAGAAAAATAAAGCTTTAAAACGCATACGCCCGACAACTGCCCCTGTAATTAACGCAGGCGTAATCATAGCAAACATCATTTGAAATGCAACAAACACGAGATGGGGGATGGTATCTGCATAGGGACCACTTTCCACCCCTACATTTGATAAGCCAAGCCAACGAAAATCACCAATAATACCTGCATGGTCCCCTCCAAATGCCAATGAATACCCAAACAAGGCCCACATAACCACAGAGCCCCCCATAATCGCTACACATGCCATCATCGTATTACAAACATTTTTTCTTTGCACCAGACCTCCATAAAAAAATGCCAATCCAGGTGTCATAACAAAAACAAAAGCAGTACAAATCATCATAAATCCAGTATTGCCAGTATCCATTTCCAATCCTCCCTCTAAATTCATGAAAACCTCTCCTTTCATTGAATACGCGCGCAGTATTTTCCCTAGGAAATTTGTAGGAGATTTTCCCGTAAAAACACAAAAGGTGCCTAACGGATACTCGTATATCCGCTAAACACCTTTGTTCTCATCAGTCTAGCACAAGGTCAGTGAAACATCAATGACGATCGCAACTTCTTAACAACTTCTTAGCGCCCTCTTTTTGATTCATATTATTCCTTTCCTTTTCTGCCATGGAATACTACGCTTCTTTTAACGTTTGCATCTGTAGTTGTGCAGCAACAAGATTATAATAGATTCCCTTCTTTTCTAATAATTCATTATGGGTACCACTTTCTGCTATATTATGACCGTCTATAACAATCAATCGATCTGCATCTTTTAATGTCGATAAACGATGGGCAATGGCCAAAGTCGTACGGCCTGCCGTAAGACGCTGAAGTGCTTTTTGAATTAGATATTCACTTTCTGTATCTAAGCTGGAAGTGGCCTCATCTAGTATTAAAATTTTTGGATCATTTAATATCGCTCTAGCAATGGCAATTCTCTGACGTTCACCGCCCGATAAATTGTAACCTTTTTCTCCTACATACGTATTATAACCGTTCGGTGTCTTACAAATGAAGTCATGGGCATTGGCCATTTTCGCAGCGCGAATGATTTCCTCATACGTTGCATCCGGTTTCGCAAATCGCATATTATTAAGAATCGTATCGGAAAACAAAAAGGTTTCCTGTAACACTACACCAATTTGGTCATGGAAATTCTCTATACGATAATCATTAATATTAATTCCATCGATTTGCAACTCCCCATCGTCAACGTCGTATAAATGCATAACGAGATTAATCAACGTTGATTTTCCCGTTCCAGATGCCCCTACAATCCCAATCATTTCACCCTTTTTTATTTCAAAGTTAACTTTATCCAGAACCGTTTCATAAGAGCGGTAGCCAAAACTTACATCCTTAAAGGTAACATCCCCTTGGATTTCACGACTAATTGCATACTCCTTATTTTGAATTTTGGGCTGTTCATCTAATACATCATAGATTCGTTCCAAACTTGTTAACATTTGTACAATCATCCTCGGCAAATGTGTCATCCATCCCAGTGGACCATAAAGCATGGAAGCATATGTGGTAAACTGTAAAAGTTGGCCCACCGTTAGGTCTCCATCCAATGCTTTTAAACCGCCTAAGGCCGTAACGAAGTAAATCCCCATCCCCATAATAAATGTAAGCATAGGATAAAAAGCAGCCCAGAATACTTCGTTATTCTTCTGTATTTTCGCATATGTTTCGGAAACTTCTTTAAATCGATCCGATTCATACTGCTCCTTCCCATATGACTTTACTACACGGATTCCAGAAATCACGTCTTGCAATGCGCTATTATTATCATCACCTCTCCGAAACTGCATATGGAATCGTCTATGGATGACTTTACGAAATCCAACTGACAACGATAACGCCAATGGCAAAAATACTACCGATAGAATCGTTAAACCTGGACTAATGGTAACCATGACCGTGATCGCACCTATCATTAATACAATTAAGTAAAATATACTACCAAATGCATCTTCCATAAATTTACGAATATTCGCAGAGTCACTGTTGATTCGATTCATCAATTCTCCCGGACGTCGATCCTGAATAAAGGATAACGTAAGAATTTGCATCTTATGGTAAAGCCTCTGCCGAATATCCATACTTATCCCGGCACCTAGCTGGGCGCTCCACAAACTGCGTAAGTACCTGGTCCAAATACTTAAAATCGTTATAACCGACATAATTACTATAAATCGAATAACGTCATCAAAATTCCCATGTCCAGACATTAACGTATTATCGATAAATTGTCTCTGAAACATTGGTCCAAGCAAATTTACTGCCGATGCAAAGAGCATCATAATCGAAACTTTTATAAATTGCTTTTTATAATTGGTACATAAACGTACAAATTTCATCAATGTAACGTTCTTATCCTCACATTTGGGGCAAACACGTGTGCCCGGGAGTGCCCGACCACAAATGGGGCAAGTCTTTTCGTACTCCCTATTTTCTATCATTTTTTCACTTCCCTCTATGAGCAACATTCCACCCTTGGCAATGGAAGCAAAGCGTGATATGTGTTTCATAGAAAAGCGTGCAATTAACCGGGTAATTTGATCTGCTTTTTCTTGTACAATAAAAATACCATTGTTTACTTGTGATTCACACTTCATAAGAGTGATGTCTTGGAGTGCTTTTTCATAAACTATTTTTGCCTCTTCTATCACAATCAATCGCTTATTTGTTACAACCCCGTAAGAAGTTGAGGTATACTCCCCCTTGCGATTTATGTCATAGGGAGAGCTATATTTAATTTCTTCATTTTTACTTAATTGAAACAAATCATTGATTTCTTTCGGTAATTTTACTTTTAACTCCATAATCCCTCCATTGTTACCTATTTTGAAAACCATAATACGTAACATAAAATCCAATTTTACAGGAATAGACCAATTTTCTTTAATTCTTTCCCTGTCAGTTTCCTTATATCTGGTATTTCAAAACGATTTTCATCCAAGTCCGTTATGAGTAGACGAGTATCGGTTAAGTGTATGACTGCGTTCCCGCTCATATGAATGGCAAACTTACACGCACCGTGGTCGGTATCAACATCAAAATAAGCGAATCCATACTCTTCTTTTACATTTTTAATTTTTGTAATAATAGGCGTAAAGTAACGTAATGCCATCTGCTCTAATAACATTTCTCTCGTTTCTTTCTCCACATCCTTATTTAAGTCATAGATTACTCCAATTTCCTTCGCTTTTTCATCTGCCTCTCGGATGGAGATAAATAAGTCCTTCCCTGTAAATGGAAAAGTACGAAATACCTGTACACGGTCATAATGTTTCTCATTATAATCCAAAGAAACGAAACCACCTTCTGTTCTAAGAAACGTACTATTTTGGCTATTTAAGTAATTAAGCGCCAACATAGCCTCTGTCTCTGCCTCCATTTGCTCTAAATCAAACTCTTTTGCATATAAATCCTCCTGATGATGCATATAAATCCTCCTATTCTAAGCCACGCATAGCTAGCGCCTTTGTTTGCAATTCTCTTAATTTATAATAAGTTCCCTTTTTCTTTAACAACTCTTCATGGGTTCCTTCTTCTGTTATCTCCCCTTCATCCATTACTACGAGCCGATCTGCATCTCGAAGCGTAGATAAACGATGGGCGATGGAAATTGTCGTTCGCCCTTTTATTAAGTAATTTATGGACGCTTGAATCGCTTTCTCTGTTTCCGTATCAACCGAGGCAGTCGCTTCATCTAATATCAGAATTTTAGGATTGGCAAGTATTGCTCTAGCAATCGAAATACGTTGTCTTTCTCCACCTGATAGTTCCCTTCCAGTGGCACCAATAATGGTATCGTAGCCATCTGGCATTTTACAAATAAAATCATGGGCACTCGCTAACACAGCGGCGTGAACAACTTCCTCTTTCGTGGCATTGGGATTTGCATAAGCAATATTGCTATACACACTTCCCATAAAAATATAAGTTTCCTGGGATACCATGGCAACATTTCTTCTTAAATCCGAAAATGCAATATCTTTAACCAAAACTCCATCAATAAATATCTCACCCTCATCCGGATCATAAAGCCTAGATATCATATTTACGAGTGTTGTTTTACCTGCACCAGATCTACCTACGATACCGAGCATTTTTCCACCCTCTACTTTAAGACTTACATGTTTGAGTATTGTCTTATTCTTATCGTAGGAAAAGGTGACATTTTTCAATTCAATATCGCCTTTCATATCTGACATATGCACTGGATCTTCCTTTTCCGTTATTTCTGGTATGGAATCAATAATCTCAAACATACGCTGTGCACTGCTCATACTCTCTGCCCACCAATGAAAACTAAATGCAAGAAAATCTAAGGGGTTGTTTAACTGGGTTACATAGCTAATGAACGTAATTAGTACACCAATTTCCAAATCCCCATAATGAAATAGCAGAAAGCCACCTAAGCCCCATACAAGCAGGTTCGATAAATTTTCCACCGCAGAATATAAAACGGTAAACCGGTTATCAAATCGAACTAGCTCAATATCTGCGCTCATTAGTTTCTTGTTATACTTATCAAACCTGGATAATTCCTTTTCTTCCTTACCAAACGCTTTAACTACTCTAGCTCCTGTTAAGTTATCATTTACTCTGCTGTTTAAAGACCGTCTTGCCCTATGTCTGCTTGAAAAATAATTGAATAAGATTGGAGCCATTTTATAACTCGTAAAAAGTACGACAGGAATCCAAATTAGAACAGGTACTGCTAATTTCCAATTTATCTTCAACATAATTACTGCTGTTGCTATTAACGAAAAAATATTGGATGCCATATAAGGCAGTCCATCAATAAAAAAACCAGTTACTTCTTCTGAGTCTCCCATAACTCTTGTCATGAGATTTCCTGTTTGCTTACTGTTATAAAACCCCATGGATAATTTACCCATTGAATCAAAAACATCTGTTTTTAATTTCTTTACCACCCCTGGAATAATTCTTGCATTTAAGACCCCTTGAATGATACCGCATATTTGAATACAAAGTTTTGTTAAAAACATGGATAATACAACAAGAAAAAGAGCTGTTGCAAATTTACCTGCCGGTAAATTTAGAATTTTCAAAAAATGCTCATCTCTTGCTAGAACCTTATCGTAAAGAATCGTACCATTTAAATACGGCCAAGCCAAATTCAATATTGCGGTACCCAGAATACAACCAAACATTCCAACGATACTTGCGATATAGGGCTTGAAGTAGCTTATTGCACGAAAAAATACAGAACTTTTATTCATACATTTGGGACATATTTTTCGATTTCGGTCTGGATACATCGTGCCACACTTCGGACAGTATTCATCCTCTTTTTCTCCCTGTAAAAGCTCCTCTGTTAGTTCCTTACCCTCTTTTAGCGCTTTAAAAACTGCTGTCAAATGTCTTAACTGTCCCATATACAGATTCGAACTTATAGCTAATCGATAGTCCTGTGCACCTTCTGCCTCTGGCCGATAAAACAAAATAGTAGTCGCCACCTGTTTTAATACTTGCAAAGAAGCAATTTCTCTTACTTTTCGAATGGTAATATTATAGGATTGACTACCAGACATTTTATCCTTATGATCTACGCACCCCTTATATTGCTTTACATGCATCGGCTCTTTCGTTGCCTGGGCAATTACAACCTGCTCTTTTGTCAATAAGAGCCAGCCGTCTACGAATTTCTCTTCGAAATCCATATCAAAGCGGGCCGAGAGTATATAATTCTCCTCTGTCACCCCATAGGCTTCCACCTGTTTTTTCAGTGTTGGTGGTAACCGTTTAAATGTGTCTTTTTTCAATGTTACTCTTCCCCCTTCTTTATAACAAAATAAAAATTAATACCAATTCTGAGCACAAAAAAAGACCTTTCCCAGTTACGGAAAAGGCCGTCAAAATCCTTTATGTATACAAAATTAGTGCTGATACAGGCAGGACATCACGTATTTATTCACGCAAATAGGTATTTTTATACCACATATTTTATTGTTCATATTTTTAAATATAGTTCTAATTCTTAACATGCTGTCCGCCTCCTTTCATAATTTTTATAAGTTATTTTCCATTGTTATGGTTATTATTACCATTTTTGTTACGATTATTAGTATAGAACAATTTTTATGTCCTGTCAAACAAATTTTAAAACTTTTTAAACAATTTCAATAAATTCTTTCTTTCCCCTTTTATTGTTTCAAATATAAACACATTCTTTGCAAACTATCGTTGTACCATCGGTGTATTATCGGATATAATAGAGGTGACGTCCTTTCTAATTCAAAAATCGTTTCAAAATAATGCATCAAAAAAAGGATTATGTTTTATTTTCTAGTACGAGTAATTTTAACAAAACTATATAAAATTCGTGTCAACTTTAAGAGGAGAAGAATATTATGCATGGGGTTTTTATTAAAAATGGATTAACAGATTGGCAAATTTTGCAACAAGAAAAAGGAAAGGCTTCGCTTTTATTAGAGGGAAGTTATCTTGTCCCAAAGGCTGCTATTAAAGTAGGAACGAAATCCGCAACACCTATGGTTCGCGTATTAAACGAAGACGATAATACCCAACTTATCCCGTGGACAAAAGCAGATTTTCAACCTGGCGATTCCATTTATGAGGGTACGTGGAAGATATCACTCGAATTAGTAGCTGGAGGTCTTTACCGGATTGAAACAGGACTGGATACTGTTAGTACACAACCCAACTTACGTTGGATTTTCCGTGGGGATATGCGCCTACATATCGGTGTTGGAGATTTATTTTTAATCGCTGGTCAATCCAATTCTGCCGGCTACGGAAAAGATATGGCTTATGATCCAACGAGCAACCTCGTACACTTATATCGGAACCGTGGCACTTGGGATTTGGCCTGTCACCCACTTAATGAATCTACAGATGCTGATTGTGCAAATAGTGAAATGGGAGTTTGTGGCACCTCCCCTTACCTCTCTTTTGGAAGAAACTATGAAAAGCTCTCCCACTATCCCGTTGGCTTAATTGCCTCTGCCATGGGAGGGCAACCGATGAAGCGTTGGGATAGCCGATTAAAAGGAGATTTACTCGTTAACATGTTAAACCGAGTAAAAGAATGCGGAGGAAAAATCGCTGGTATTCTTTGGTACCAAGGTTGTTCTGATACCTCACCAGAACATGCACCTCATTATTACGAACGCTTTAAACATATGGTTGAGGAAATACGTGCTGCCTTAGGTTATGAAGTGAGTTTTTTTACCTTTCAACTTAATCGGCAAATAAACGGTGAAAATGATGCTTGTTGGGGCATGGTACGAGAAGCCCAAAGAGAGGCCGCTAATAAAATCCCGGGCGTCTATATATTGCCAACCTTAAATTGTACTTTATCCGATGGAATTCATAACAGTAGCTCCTCTAATGTTTTATTAGGAGAAAGATTGGCAAAACTTTGCGGTCACGTTCGTCTAGGACTTCTCCCCTACAAGGCACCAGACTTATGCGATACAAATTATTCCGATCAAATCGTCAAATTAAGTTTTAGAAATGTCCAAAGGAGCTTTTTATTAAATTGCCCGAAAGGGGAATGGGGTTTTACAGTAGAGGATTTAAATGGAGAAATCAAAGTAGAAGACGTATTTTTAAAAGAAGAGGAGCCCAATGCGATTCATTTAAAATTATCCAAAGTTCCCGCTGGCCCAATCCATATCTCATTTGGATGGGAGGCCAATCCTACGATGATTCCACCAATGGATGAAATTACGTATCTACCTTTGCTATCCTGTTATAAATATAGACTAGAATGTAATTAGGAGAAAAAATATGAAAAATAATACAA
>JBKTKK010000041.1:0-1851 GCA_047242405.1 Lachnospiraceae bacterium
ACCGGGAACATTTTAGCCATATCGAAGGATGTATATTAGAGCTGCAAAAACTTGGAATTGAAGCTGATTTAATTGTGATGCATCCATATGATCGTTGGGGATTTTCTTCAATGACAAAGGAACAGGATGACCGATATTGGAAGTATATAATCGCTCGATTCGCCTCATTTCGAAATGTTTGGTGGTCTTTTGCCAATGAATATGACTTAATGGAAAAAAAAACAATAGGAGATTGGGAGAGATATGCGGGGATTTTGTGTGAAAAAGATCCGTATAGTCATCTACGTTCGATACCTAACTGTCATTCCTTTTATGACTATAATCGTCCATGGATTACCCACTGTAGTATACAAAGACAGGAACCTTATTTGTCCGCAGAAAATGTGATTAAGTATCGAGAAATGTATAAAAAACCTGTTGTTTTAGATGAGATTTGTTATGAAGGAAATATTCAATACGGCTGGGGAAATATAAGTGGAGAGGAACTGGTGCGTCGGTTCTGGGAAGCTACCTGTAGGGGAGGGTATGCAGGGCACGGTGAAACCTATAGGAATCCGCAGGAAGTTTTATGGTGGTCCCACGGCGGAATACTCCATGGAGAGAGCTGGAAAAGATTTGGATTTTTACACGATATTTTAAGCGATACACCTGGGGTTGGGTTGGCTCCATATCACTTACACTGGGATTGTGTATGTGCAGTGCCAGAATGTGATTGGAATAAAACGACAAAGACGTATTATTTAATCTATTTCGGATATACAAGACCATCATTCCGTGACTTTCACTTTGATGAGGATACGGAATTTGAAATTGAGGTAATTGATACTTGGAATATGACAATTCAATCCCAAGGGGTGGGGAAAGGAACGTTTCGTGTTCCATTGCCAGGGCGAGAATATATGGCAGTTCGTTTAAGAAAAAAATAGGTTATGAAAAAGAGAAGACGGATGGAATGGTTTCGAAACTGGTGGAATCACAATAGTATTCGAGATCAGATTTTCTTTTCTATGATACTCGTTACAATGTTTATTACGTTTGTGTTGGGAAATTTTGCTTACAATGTGTCACGCAGCACCATAGAAAAGAATTATAAAAAATCACATATTTATAATGTGAAAAATGCGAGTACGATCATTGACCTTCATTTGGATACCATTATTGAGGTGAGCCGATCCTTACTAAACGAGAAGGGATTACAATCTGTTTTAGAAAATAGCAATACATATGATGGGCAACAATTTACAGAGAGAGATCAAAAAATATTAAAAGATGTTGTACATAATCTTACCAACCAGGAAGGGATGATAAATAGTATAGCAATTATGGACTTATATGGGCATTACTATTTATTGAATAATATTAACCTTGGAACTTATGACTTTTATGAACACTATAAAGTAGAAGATTTTTTAAAAGAGGACTGGAGTAAAGAGACGAGGGAGGCACTGGGAAGAGAGGTCTTTTTCGGAAGTGGTGTTTTAGGTGGGGAAAGTCGGGATGTCATCTGCTTTACGAAATATTTAATTAATCCATCAACAAGAGAGCCTATGGGATATATGGTAGTTAATATAAGCAAGCGCATATTAGAAAAATCGTTTATTGCCTATGACGAAGGTTACGAAACGAATCACTTTATGGTTGTAGATGATAAACGCAATAATATGCTCGTTTATTTTAGCGGAGAAGAAGAGGTCAAGCCAGATATTATGGAAGCATACCCGAAGGGAAATGACCAAGATACGTATCTCTTTTCCAGTACCAGCAATAATACGACGGGATGGAGTCTTATAAATGTCATTGAAAAAAATGAGTTAAGTAGAGAAAGTAAGATGATTCGAACCATCATGTTTG